>JAFVQP010000188.1 GCA_017504735.1 Clostridia bacterium
ACCAGGCTCAAATCACCAGGCGTTGCGCTCAAGGTAGGAACTGTAAAGGATTCCGCAACACGAGAAGGGGTACTTCTGCGGCCGCGGATCAAATCGCCAAAGCGTTGTACAATGATACCGCCGCCGAGCATATTGCTTAAACGTGCAATCGATTCGCCATAGCCATTGGAATCGTGGAACGGTTCGGAGAAATGTTTCGAAACAAGCAATGCAAAGTTGGTGTTCCCCGTTTGCTTTGCAGGGTCTTCGTAACTGTGTCCGTTTACCGTGATGATGCCGTTGGTATTTTCACTTACCACTGCACCCTTGGGATTCATACAAAAAGTACGTACCTTATCCCCGTATTTTTGCGTACGGTAAACAATCTTACTTTCATACAATTCATTGGTAATATGCGAGAAAATTTCCGCAGGAATTTCCACGCGCACACCGATGTCCACGCGGTTGGATTTTGTACCGATTTCCATTTCGTCGCATACCTGCTGCATCCATTTGCTGCCGCTACGCCCTACAGAGATGATGCAATAAGCACTCTCAAACGCATCCTTTTTGGTGAAAATACGATAACCGTCTTCCGTCTTTTCCACCTTGGTAACGGGAGTATCAAAGTAAAAATCTACTTTATTTTTCAACTCGTTATAGAGATTTTCCAACACGACGTAATTGATATCCGTACCCAAATGTCTTACCGATGCATCCAACAGGTGCAAATCGTTTTGCATGCAAAGTTTTTTAAATTGCGAACCTGCCGTCGAGTACAATTTGGTGCCTTCCCCGCCGTAACGCATATTGATTTCGTCCACGTAATGCATCAATTCGAGGGCTTTTTGCTTGCCCAAATATTCATACAGCGTACCGCCAAAATCGTTGGTGATATTGTATTTCCCATCGGAAAATGCACCTGCGCCGCCAAAACCGCTCATAATCGAACAGCTTTTACAGTTGATACAGCTTTTCACCTTTTCTCCGTCGATGGGACACTTACGTTTGTGCAAAGCGTGACCGCTTTCAAATACCGCCACCTTCAAATCTTTATTTTCACGCGTCAACTCATATGCGGAAAAAATACCGCCAGGGCCTGCGCCGATAATGATAACGTCATATTTCATAATATCTTCCTCCTACACGTCAAATCACTGCTTACCATATTTATAACACAACGTGCATTATATCACATTCTTCTCTTTTTTTCAAGGGTAAAATGAAAGAAAAATAAGATTTTTACATATAATTTTAAAAAAGGTATTGATTTTTATTTCATTTTGCGGTATAATACCTTCCCTAGCAGTAGAAAAAGGAGGAAAATATGAATAGAAAATATCGCCTTTCGACGGCGCTGGACATCGACGATTTGTTGATGGAATGTACAGCATACGCCATTCGTTTGGCAAATGAAAAATATAAATTCGATCCCCCGCTCAGCATGTATGAAATTACGGGGTGGGGTCCCCTTGGCACGCGTGCGGACGCCATTAGGGAGTATTTCAACGACCCTGAATTTTACCGCACACAACCCGTGATTGAGGGCGCGAAGGAATTTGTGGAAAAGCTGTCCACCATGACCGAAGTTTTCGTTTCCACCGCCATTCCGCCCGAATTTATGGGGATCCGCGCAAAGCGTATTATGGAAGAGTTCCCTCAAATCCCCGCCGATCACATTTACATGGGCTCACGCAAGGATAAAATCCACGTGGATATCCTCTTCGATGACGCTATGCACAACGTAATGCGGTCAAATGCACGCTATCCCATCTTGATGCGCCGTCCTTGGAATGCGGCTGCAACGGGTATGATGGCGGTGAATACCTACGACGAATTTTTGAAATTTGTCGAAGTCATCAGTGACAGCTACAACGTCAACCAAAAACGCTATTCCTTAGATGAACCGAGCATCGTGGTGTTGGTCGGCCCTTCGGGTTGCGGTAAATCGAAAATCGCCACCCGTGTATTGGAAAAGACCGACCGCTTTGAAAAATTAATCAGCTACACCACCAACGATCCTACCGCTGTGGAAATGAACAGCTGGTATAACTACGTAGACATCGACACCTTCCACGAAATGTGCGAAAGCGGCGAAATGTTCCAATCCACCATGTACGCAGGGCATGCGTACGGTTCCCGCAAGTCGGACATCGAGGCAATCCTTGCCAAAGGCAAACACGTCATGACCACGATGGATATTTGCGGTGCTATGTCTTTGAAGACAAACTTCCCCAACGTCACCACCATCTATATTCAGCGTGACAAACGGGCGTTGTTGAACTCAATTTTACGCAAAAACTCTTCTTACGATGATAAAATCAATCGTATTATCGCCATCGAACCTGAGCTGAAGAATGCGGAAATTTGCGATTACGTTATTGAGTTTGATAATTACAGCGACGCTGTTAGCCAACTTCGTAAAATTTTAGGCGTATAAGTGTATAGACGCAGAAAAACGCACCTCGTTTGAGGTGCGTTTTTATTTTAGACAGGCATGCTGTCGTGATATACTTTGCCTTGGCCGCCCTTAAATACGACGGACACGACTTCGCCCTTATGGACGATATCTTCCACCCCAGCGTCCCCCACCTGTAAGCGGAAGGATTCCTCTTTGTCCGCAGGGTTGTAAATACGCGCGATCACTTCCCCCTTATCGTTGGTGTGGCAGTTAGTCAACACCGCATTTCCCGTCAAGGTAACGCCCGTAAACGGCTTACTTTCCTTGCCCGTCGGAAAGACGTTGACCGCATAGGGAAGCTGGTTGAAAAGCTCTGCCATGCGGTAGATTTCCGAGACTTCTCCATTGTATAAACGAAGATTGAACACATACCTGCCCCCGTCAATTCGAGGCAAGTAGCGATCTTCAGGGTATAATTGCAAATCCCCGATGGGGTGGAAACAATACCCCGCGCCGCGCAACAAAGTGAGGCAAATGTGCGCATTTTCCACCTTGCCCGAATACACGCCATCATTGATAACCGCAAAAATTTTGCCCTGCTTGTTCCGTACACCAAACCATTTCTGGAAGACGCATTCACAATTGGGTTTTTCCTCAAATACGAAGGGACCGTCCCCCACCGCAACGCCATCCTTAAATTCTTCAGGTAAAGGAATTTTTACGCGCAAAAGCTTGTTCTTTTCCGCAAATTCCGCCGTCACTTTCATGTCGATATAGGGGAAGTTTTGATACTTCTTCACCTGCAAAATCGCCTTGCTATTGCCGTTCGTGTACATGCCCTCATAGGTAGAAAGCACCACACCCTTTTCAATCCTACGCTCGCAGGCAATTTCTTCCTTTAAGGCACAAAAATCGGAAATTTCCGCACCCGTCATTTCGCGCATTTCCACAGGTCTTTCCCCCATGGCAAGCAATTCTTTATCACTCATACCCCAAGGGTCGGCGGTATCGTCATACACCTCAAACGCGGGTTTTGCAAATACCCCGTCCATCGGGCAGGGCTCTGCCAAAGGAATGGGCTTTCGAGGGTCGGCGGATACCTTAATTTCAAATCTCGTCAAAGACATGGGTGCCAGTTTTCCCTCAAATACCACTTTTTTGCGCCAGTCCAAATTGAGGGTAGATTCTTCTTTTATGCACTGCGAGGATACCTCTTCCCCTTGATAATACACGTGGGGAACGTAGCGCACAGCAGGATCCCAGTTTTGATTTTCGAGCATGAATTCCACCTCGATAGGCGCCGTCACCTCGTAGGGTGCATAGTTGAAAACAAACACGGGAAATTCCCCTATCTTTGCGCAGCCTTGGCTCATCGCCATACGCAAAAATGCCTTTGTGCGGTAATCACGGCTGATTTTTTCCGCCAAGGATAAGGCGCATAAGCCCTCTCTTTCCCCTTCTTCCACGCAAGTTCCAGGCAGGATATCGTGGAAGGTAGCAAGCAAAATTTTCTTCTCTGCCGCCTTTAAATCGGTCAAGTCAAACTCTATACCGTTCAATTTCGCCGCCGCGAGCATTTTTTCCGTTGCATAGAACATATTTTCCGCACGGCGGAAGCCTTGTTTGATGCGCGCCATGGACGAATAACACCCAGGCATACAGGTAACGAGCGAGGTCTTCACTTCACCGCTCACCAAAGGTTGGTCGGCAAACAATGCCTCGGGGGAACTGTGGATAATTTCCGTATCCTCTATCTTCAATGCGGCAATGTCCCGCAGGTCTTTTCTCGACGGCCCGCCGCCGTGGTTGCCTACCCCCCAAAGGGAATAATCCACGTCTTCCATACCGTCACGGCTTTCCGTTGTCCCCTCAGCGCCAAGCATCCACACAGACGAGCCTGCCGCCTCGTTTTTAATTTTCTCCGCCGCCGTCCCAAGCAGGTTGCCATAGGTTTCGCTGTTGGTCGCAATAACCGAGCTACCATCAGGGGAAGTCCATTTGTAAAAACGCCCGGGATAGGTGAATTGCGCGTCCTTTCTCGGACGGCAAGCCATATACGCCGTGTAGCCGTTTTTCGACAAGATTTGCGGCAAGCCCACGCTATGTCCGAAGGAGTCGAAATTATACGCCACGGTCGGCTCAACGCCGAATTTTTCCGCAAAGTACCCCTTCCCGACGCTGATTTGGCGCACGAAAGTTTCCCCCGACGGCATATTGCAATCGGGCTGTAAATACCAACCGCCGACGATTTTCCATTTCCCCTCTTTCACCAAACCTTGTATTCTTGTAAAAAGGTCGGGCGCGCTTTCCTCGATGGCTTCGTACACCATCGCTTCGTTATGGCAAAAAATATAGTCAAATTCCTCTAACAAATCCGCCGCCGATTGAAAGGTAGCGATTGCCGCGGCAATCCCCTCGTCCCATGTCCATTGCCAAATCGGATCGATATGCGAGGTACAAATTAAGTGCAGTTTCTTCATAATAACACCATCCTGCCCCTATTATACATTAAAATTTTTTATTTTTTCTTGCGTTAAATTCACGATTTTTTATAAAAAATATCGTTTTTTTTATTTACTTGACTCTCTTCCGCATTTTACTTAATCGCTTCTTTCAAATACGCCAAGGCTTTTTCCACCATTTCATCGCCAAGGGATTTGTTTGCCTCTCTTGCACTTTCGGTGAACCAGTGTTTGATATCGTCGATGCGATCAAGCTTAATACAATCAGGATACAACGCCATCAAAATGGAGCTTTCGTACTTACCAGCATGATCGTAACCCGTTGCATTTTGCACCGCCGTACTCATCGTAGGGATGACCTTAATCCACGAGAAGGGGTTGTTTGCGCCCTCTAATTCCTCGTAGTAGTTTGCATAAGATTCGCTCCCCCACCAGCCTTCGCCAAGCGTTTCTTCCAAATATTCCATCGTTGCACGCTTCGCCGCCGTACGGTAACAAAGGGTCATGGGCATTTCACTTTCCTGTTCAAATTGATGGTGAATGACCACGTAGATATTTCTAAAGCCCGAATAGAGCATACTCTTGAACACGTAATACACGTAATCCTCAAAAGCGCGTTCAGGCACGTGGACCGTACCGCTCTTTCTACCGCCCACCGCATAGCTTGCAGGGCTGTACGAAATCGTCGGCGCAATCATAATCTCCTTTTCTTGAGCAAGCTTTTTCACTAAGCCTTCCGCCACGAGCGTATCGCAACCATAAGAACAGTGCGCACCGTGATATTCTACCGTACCGCCTACGATAACGAGGGGAATGTTATTCTTTTTTACATAATCCGTTTCACGGGGAAAGGAATGGTCTAAAATCATTATTTTACTCCTTAAAATAGTGAAGTTTTTACTTTGTAAAAGTGAAGTTTATTACATAAGTGAAGTTGCACCTATGGTGCAGTGAAGTTTTTTCTCTTTGATAAAAAGTGAATGCCATTATAAATAACAGCCACAACTTGGGCAAACTTCACCTTATATACCTCAAACAACGCAGATACAAGCAGTTCAAGGCGCGGTGAGGAAGCGTACATAGACGTACGTGACCGAACCGCAACACTGAAATGCGCAGTATATCCGTTGTTTTAATATGCAAGCGTCGTATAATACGCCAAGTTTGTCTGTCTGTTATCCAAACGACCGTACTGCACAACAATAGGTTGCGTGCTTTCGAGTTTCATTGCATACTGCGTTTCCAAAGGCACGATATAACCGCACATATCGTCCGTATTGTTCATTCTAAAGCAACGCACGCGCTGGGGTTCTACTTCCCAAGTAATCCCCTCGTAAGCATCTTTATCCGCAAAGTAAAGTTTTACCTTAATCACCGCTTTTTCGTCCGTATCATTGACGATAATCACGCTTTCGTGGCCCTTCAACACACCTTCGCCCTCAGGGGGAAGTTCGCAATCAGGGATAATCCAATCTTTTTTACCTACAATCATAATGTACTCCTTATGGTAGTGAAGTTTTTACTTCGTAAAAGTGAAGTTTATTGCATAAGTGAAGTTGCACCTATGGTGCAGTGAAGTTTTTTATCTTCGATAAAAAGTGAATGCTTTTATAAATAACAGCCGTAACTTGCCCAAAGGGCAAACTTCACTTGAACCTCGTTCAAACTTCACTGTGTTGAAAACACAACTTATCTTGCCGTTCGGCAAACTTCACCTATTAGAATCCTAATTCGATAATACCTTTCTTAAGGTAATCAGTGTAGCTTTCGCAACCGTCTTCACGGATAGCAACACCCTTTTCCCAACGGCAACCAAACGTAGGACCGGAGATGAAGGTATCGATTTGGAAGGTCATATTCTTTTCCAAAGGATAATGGGTGGAAGTTTCCATCCAAGGCGCTTCTACTTCAATCATACCCGTACCGTGGCAGGGACCGTAAACGTAGTTCTTGCCATAGCCTGCATCTTTGTACATTTGCAAGAAACGCTTTGCAACGTCGTCTGCATATACGCCTGCCTTGAGCTGTTGCTCCGTCCATTCGTGCATCTTCTTACAGAATTCGATGAGGTCACGGCGTTCCCCTTCGAGCTTACCCATACATACGGGCAAACCGATGGAAGGCGAATAACCGTCAATCTTTGCGGAAAGGTTGAGCTGTACGATGTCGTTTTTACCGATTTCACGGTATCTCGAACGAGAGATTGCGTGACGGGTGCTTGCTTCAGAGAATACGTACATGGGCAAGCCTTCGTATTCTGCGCCGTGTTCGTAGATAACCTTTTGTGCAATACCAACCATCTGCAATTCGGTTACACCAGGTTTCAACGCCTTGATAACTTCGTCCGTTGCAATTTCGATAATACGGAAGCCTTCTCTAAGACAAGCAATTTCATTTTCACTCTTAATCTTACGCAAATCCACCATGATATCGTTGCATTTTACGATTTCTGCCTTGGGATATGCGTCCTTCAAGCCTTCGTAAATGGGAAGGGTACATTCTACGTAGCTGCCCAAACCGATTTTGATGTTTTCGCCCGTAACACCGATTGCCTTGAACACTTCGTTAAAGGTCGAGGGGGTCAATTCAGGGTAGGAAGGGTCAGCCGATTCTCTAAATTCGCGAAGTACGAATACTTTTTCAATTTTACCAAAATCCGCGCCGAATACTTCCGATTCGGGACCAACCAAAAGCGCCGCGTCACCGCTAGCCGAAATTGCTACGCCTGCTCTTTCAAATACAGGCCAAAAACCCGAAAAATATCTTGCGTTTGCGTAGTCGCTTTCCGTGGAAGCTACCACCATAACGTCTAAACCTCTTTCACGCAACATTTTCGCCGCGCGCTGAATTCTTTCCTGATATTCGTAATCGGGAATACATACTCTTGCCATAATTTTTCACCTCTTATAAATATTTTTCTCTTATTGTAGCATAGTCCACCCTTTTTGTCTTTACAAAATAGTATTTTTTTGGTACAATATTGTAAATATTTTTGTTTTGGAGTACCAGACATGGACTTTGTTCTCAAAAATTTTAAAAACGATTTAAAGGTGACGCGGCTTGCCAACGTGCATTATTTCGAATTCACGCCCAACTACCACACCGTAAACGACTCCCACGAGTTTTGCGAGCTGATATACGTGGATAAAGGGAACGTGGAAATCTCCTCCGACGGTTACACGGGCGTTTTACAGCAAAACGAAATGATTTTACACGGTGCAAACCAAAACCATTCGCTCACCTGCAGTGAAAAGGTTGCCCCGAACCTGATTATTATCGGGTTTGAGTGCGCTTCCAATAACCTCGCCTCTCTTACGAACGCGCCTTTGCGCTTGACGGAAGATCTACAAAAGATGTTGGCGGAAATCATCAAGGAAGCGCGTACCGTCTATCTTCCCCCCTATGGCGTGCCAAACGTTAAAAATATGAAAAAACGTAAGGAGTTTTCCTTTGGCGCCGACCAGCTTATCAAAGATTATTTGCAAATTTTTCTCATCAAGTGCGTACGCTTGACCGTGCAACCAGTTAAGCATATCCAAAAACCAATCGCGCTGGAAAATACACGCATTTACGAAGTGAAACGATACTTGGATGAGAATTACCGTCACCGTATTGCCATTGAGGAGCTGTGTTTCCTGTTTAACACCAACAAGACAACCCTATCCGCCGCCTTCAAGCAGGCGTTTGGGCAAACGATTATTGAATACGTAAACGGTTTACGCATCGAATACACGAAGGAGCTTCTCCGCGAAGGCAAACATACCTTAACGCAAATCGCTGACCTTTTACACGTTTCCTC
Source organism: Clostridia bacterium (assembly GCA_017504735.1). Next base: position 8,642 of record JAFVQP010000188.1, read on the forward strand.
GGTACACTACCTCACCGCATTGTTTAAAAAACTGACGGCGATGACCCCCACCGAATATTTACACACGATTAAAAAATCCTTACAAATCTAGGAGTAAACCATTATGCACCCTCTTATCATTGTCGGCATTGTGCTTGCCTCTTTACTGCTTATTGTCCTTGGTGCGGCGTATTACTGCTACCGCAGAGTATTTTACGCGCCGCCAAGAAAACCCATGGCGGCGGATGAATATCAAATTCCGCCCGGGGAAATTTACGAGGTTTACCGCGACAAAATGGTAAACTGGATGAAGGAAACGCGCGCCATGCCCTGCGAGCGTGTGGAAATCACTTCGTTTGACGGCTTAACCTTACGAGGAAGATATTACGAATATTCCAAAGACGCACCCATCGAAATCCTCTTCCACGGCTACGAAGGCACAAGCGAACGCGACCTGTGCGGCGGCGTACAGCGTTGTTTTTCCTTGGGCAGAAGCGCACTGCTCGTCGATCAACGCGCAAGCGGCGAAAGCGACGGCCACGTAATTACCTTTGGCATCAACGAACGCAAGGATTGCCTTAGCTGGATTGATTTTATCATCGAAAAACTCGGTAAAGACGTCAAAATTATGCTTGGCGGCGTGTCGATGGGCGGCGCCACCGCATTGATGGCGGCAGGGGAAGATTTACCCGATAACGTTGTCTGCGCGTTAGGGGATTGCGCATATAGTTCCGCAAAAGAAATTATACAAAAGATCGTCAAAGAAATGCACTTACCCCCAACCCTGGTATATCCCTTTATCAAATTAGGGGCAAAACTCTTCGGGCATTTTGACCTGGAAGAAACCACCCCTCTTCAAGCAATGGAGACCTGTAAAATCCCCGTAATGTTCTTCCACGGCGACGAGGACGCTTTCGTACCGTATGAGATGAGCGAAAAAATGTACGCCGCGTGCAAAACAACCAAACGCTTGGTATGCGTCAAGGGCGCAGGACACGGCCTCGCATTCCCCAAAGACGAGGCAGGGTATATCGCTGCATTGAAAGAATTTGAAAAGGAATGTCATATGTAAAAAATAGACCCGAAAGCAAAAGACTTTCGGGTCGTGTTTTTATTGTTCGCGTTTTTCCAACGCAAGCTTGTAAATTTCTTCCGTCGCAAAGGCAAGCTTTGTGACAATTTTCTTTTCCCTCGTCGGATAACAATAGAAGGAATCCTTTTCCGTGGAAATGTCAAAGCAATCGTCACGGCGGATACGGAAATAATCGTACTCCACGTGCAAACTGTTGATTTCCAAAGGCTTTCTTTGGATACGGTAATCGTGTCCGTTGTAATGCCCTTCCAATACCCAACCGTTTTCGATATCGTGTGTAATTTTTCCTTTGCCGAGTTTGGTAAAGCCCTGTGTGCGAGGCAAAGAGAATACGTCCACTTCGTCCTCGTAACGGTAGGTACCGTTGCGCACTTCCGCTTCCACCTGCTGGCGTTCCCATTCGAACCAGTCAGGGATATGGGGAAATTCCGTTTCCCCTTCCAACGCTTGCAGGTTGCCGTCTTCGTTCAAATTCCAACGCTTCCCGCACTCGGTACAGAAAATTTCCGTCTCTGCGGAATCCATTTTAAATTCCGTTTTACAATGAGGGCATTGATACAAAATACGGTGCAAGCCTTCCGCACGGAATTTTTCCTTAATCAAAATACCGTTTTCCTTTTGGTATTTGTAATCGTCGTAGGTGAGGCTTTCTTTCACCACCGCATTAATTTCATCCACCGACATACGCTCGATATCCTCGGTGGTGAGGATTTGTGTTAAGGTTGTATGCAGAGGTACCTTTCTCTTCTTTCTAAAGTTCCAAAAAGGCGAAACAAGGTGGTTTCCCCTATGCACCACCGCCACCACGGGCGCTTTGTTTTTCTTGATAATTTTACCAAGTGAAGGGGGCAGGTACGAGGTGACACCGCAGGGCGAGTATCTCGCTTCTGGATACATACACAAAATATCCCCTCTCTTTAATACGAGCGAAATGGAGCGAACCAGCTTTAAATCGGTGGTGAATTTTCGCGTGCAAATCGAACCAATCCATTCCATCAGCCACGCGCGCTTGATATATCCGTCCACGTTTACGACGTTGTTGACGCGGTGCGGCCACGTTGCCATCGCCGTCAACTCGAAATCCAAAAAGGACATGTGGTTGCTTAAAATCATATACGGCGGTTTCAACCCTTCCATATTGATTTTTTCAATCTTTCTCTTTTTGCCAATCAAGGCAAAGCGGGACAGCACCCAAATCAGCCCCGTCAAATAAAGAGGCTGGCGAATGGGCTTCTTGCCCGTGTTATAACGTTTTTTTCTCTTGTATTGAACTTCCATATCCTTATTGTACACTATTTTTATAAAAAAAGCAAGGATTTTTGTTAAGAAATGCAACAATACTACGCGACCATAATATATACACATATATG
>JAFVQP010000025.1 GCA_017504735.1 Clostridia bacterium
GGACGGCGTATATGAAAAACGCTTAAAAAAGGAAGATACGGATATTGTATTCCTTTTCAACAACGGCGAAAAAGACAAAATTTTTGACTTGAAAGGTGAAATTTTGACCGTGGGCGGCGATTGCGATTTAAGCGGAAATGCTTTACAGGTGCGCGCAAACGGTATGGCGTATGCCGTAATAAAAAAGTGAAAATACGCGTTAATTGATTGACATATTTTTTTGAAAGTGTTACTATGTTGCGTGTGATTATATAATGTAAGGAGTTTACATATGAAAAAATTTGCAAAAATCGGCTTAATTTTCTCGGTGTTTGCGGCGGCGGTAATGCCTGTATTTATGCAAAATAACGTAGAAACGGCATCGGCGGCAACCCTTTGGAAGGGCTCGGCAACGGGCTACACCAAGGCGTCCGACGTAAACTACGTTAAGAATGGTAAGTACGTGTTGAACTGGGGTGCGAGAGATGAAGCGTGTACTTTCTTGACGAGCTATGCTACTAACTTCTATACGGGTAGCTACAGCTACGAACAAATGTCCTTGAATGCGGGCAGCAGCTCGACTAGCTCCGTGCCTAGCAGTGCATTGTATAAGGCGCTCAACAATATGGTGACGAGTGAACAAACCTACACGACTTCGTACAATGCAACGAGAGATTTGTTCTGTTATACCGACTGTGTAAACAGCAATTCCACCTATATTTCGTCCTTCTATTCGGCAAATAGAATTTCCGGGGAGTGGGATGGCGGTGATACCTGGAACCGTGAACACACCTGGCCGAATAGTAAAGGTGATGCAAATGGACAAGGCGAAAACGATATTATGATGCTTCGTCCCACGGCAAAGAGTGAAAACGGCAGCCGCGGTAACAAGGCTTATGGTGAAAGCGGCAGCTACTACAACCCGAAATCGGAAGGGCAAAACGTGCAAGGCGACTGCGCTCGTATTATCCTTTACGTATATACCCGTTGGGGCACGCAAAATATGTGGGGCACCGGCGGCGTTATGGAAAGCAAGGACGTTTTGTTGAAATGGATGCAGGAAGACCCCGTTGATACCTGGGAAATGGGTAGAAACGACGCTACGGAAGCCATTACGGGTACGAGAAACGTATATGTTGACTATCCCGAATATGCATGGCTCTTGTTCGGGGAAGAAGTGCCTTCGAATATGGTAACCCCTTCGGGTAAAGCAAGCGGAGGTACGGCTACGCCTGATATCCCCATAAATCCCAACCCTGACACCCCTGTTGAACCTGACGTTCCCGCAAATCCTACCACGCAAGCGGAAATTGTAGCTGCGGCATATGCATTGGCTTCTGGGGAAACCTTAGGCTCTTACACGTTGACGGGTAAGATTAACAACGTAAAAGAATATGACAGCGCAAAATATACCATTTGTTTGACGATTAATGTTGAGGGTAAGGATTTCTACTGTTATTGGATGCGTGATAATGCGAACGGTGACAACGCAAGCCTTGCGGTTGGCGATACGATTACCGTTACGGGTACGATTAAGAACTACAACGGTACGGTGGAATTTGACAAACCCACTTTGGGTACGGTTGTGAAAGGGGGCAACGGCGGCTCAACGACGCCCGACGTTCCTGATACCCCTGTAAATCCCGACCCCAACCCTGACGTTCCTGATACCCCTGTAAATCCCGATCCCAACCCTGACGTTACTCCCGACCCTGTAATTTCGGGCTTGGAAGAAGGCAATGCTTATGTTGTATCAGCAACCAATGCAAGCGGTTTGTTGTATCTTACGGACAGCATTACGAGTGGACGGTTCGATTGCTCGACAAGCGCATCCGACGCGGTTTATGTATATGTTGAGAACGTAGAAGGCGGTCAACTTCTTTATATGTTGAACGGTTCAACGAAGAACTATTTTGTGTTTGAGGATAGCGCAAGCGGTGGTTCTATGACGACGAGTGCGGCTTCTGCGACCATATTTGAATGGAATGCAGCTTTAAAAACGTTAGTTGTTGCGGAAGATGGTAATAACCGCGCGTTTGGCTCGAAAGCTGACAGTACTTACACCAGCTTCAGCGCATACGACGCAAACAATGCAGATTATGTATGGGGGCAATTTACTTTGGTAAAAGCCGCACAGCCCGATGTGCCTGATACGCCTGATACCCCTGATATTCCCGATGCTCCTGATACTCCCGACGTACCCGATGCTCCTGATGTGCCTGGCGAGGAAGAAAGTAAATGCCCTGGGCACAAGTTTAAAGACTGGGAAGTAGTGACCCCTGCGACCGCGGAAAGCGAAGGGTTGGAAGAACGTACCTGCAAGTTCTGCGGCGCAACGGAAGAACGTACAATCCCTGCATTGACGGAAGAGGACAGCACGGTTGACGGTGAAACTTCCGATACTGCAACGGACAGCGAAAGCAGTGGTATGCTTGGTGGCTTGACAGCAGGCTGTCAAGCGTCCATCGGCGCGTCCATGGCAGGCATGGCTTTGTTGACGGCAGGTTTTGCACTCTTAAAGCGTAAAAAAGAAAACGAATAAAAAGGAAAAACGGCAGGTGGTAATCTGCCGTTTTAGTTCATACTATGATACACGAAATGAAGCTAAACGCTGCGCCGTTTTTGGCTATAAAATCGGGCGGTAAAACGGTGGAAATGCGCTTAAACGATGAAAAGCGCGCCTTGATAAAAGTGGGTGACCAAATTCAATTTTGCCACGCGGAGAGCGGTGAGAAATTGCTTTGTAACGTAGTGGCATTATACCCGTATAATAACTTTGACGAGCTGTATCGTTGTCACGATAAAATTTCCATAGGATATAAGGAAAACGAAGTGGCAAATCCTAGCGATATGTTGGCGTATTACCCTGCGGAAAAAATTGCCTATTACGGGGTGCTGGGGATAGGAATTGAGGTGATAAAATGAAAAAAGTTTTTGCGGTATTTCTTGTGATGTGCAGTGTATTTTTTGCAGGTTGCTACACGGATAGAACTTCCACGGTTGAGATAACATGCGAGGAGGTTATTGCGGCGTATGAAGAGGCTGGTTACGGCGTTTTTCACAACGAAACGGACGAGGGAGAAGATGTGGAATATAACTGCTACGTGCGTATAAATGATCCCGACTCGGACGATTACGCCTATTTCCACTTCTTTGACAGCCACGAAGAGGCGCTTGCTTATTTTGAAGAGGCGCCGTATGCAACCATCGGCGTTGGGTTGTTTAGCCTGATTTGGGGGCAACCTACGTGGCTTAGAAATAAGACCTATAACCAAATCACGATTGAGTACGACAATGCGGAATTGTATAAACCCTTCCAAAAACTTTTGAGGGAAAAGTCAAGGGGATAAAGTGGTTGTAAAACGTATTCAACGCGTACCTGCCCCCGTCATTTTACAATTATAGAGGATAAAACATATGATTTTTTATTTAATTCGCCACGGTGATCCCATTTACGATCCCGACAACCTTACACCCTTGGGGCATCAGCAGGCGGCGGCACTTTCTAAGCGGTTATCCTTGTATGGGATGGACGAAATTTACGCATCCTCGTCCATTCGCGCGCAAATGACAGCTGAACCTACCTGTAAGGTGCTTGGCAAGGAAATGAAAATTTGCGACTGGGCGAATGAAAGCTACGCATTTCAAGAAATGGGTGCGCGCCAAGAAGACGGCACGTGGACGTGGTGTTTCAATCTTCCTAAATACGTGGAAAAATTTCACGACCCCAAACTGCTTGCGATGGGGCAGGCTTGGTACAATGACCCGTTTTTCAAGGATACGGGCTTGGAGAAGGGGCTTGCTCGTATAAATCGTGAAGCGGACGATTTTTTTCGTTCGCTCGGCTACGAACATGATAGAGAAAAGGGTTGTTATAAGGTGCTGTTTGAAAACAAAAAGCGTGTGGCGTTGTTTGCGCACCAAGGGTTTGGTTTGGCGTTTTTAAGCAGCGTTTTGGATATCCCTTATCCGCTTACTTGCACTCGTTTTGATTTGGGGCATAGCTCAGTGACCGTGATTGTTTTTGGGGACGAGGGCGAGGTGTACCCAAAGATGTTGCAGATGTCCAACGATTCCCATCTCTACAAGGAAGAAATTTTGACAGGCTACAATCAAGGTATCGATATTTAAACGAACGAAAATCAACCGCCTTCGGGCGGTTTTTTTGCATTTTCACAAGAAAATTATTTGTAATGGAAATAAAACGCTTTACAAGCCTTGCGCTTTTTTGTATAATAGTAAGGTATAATTGTATTATTATGTCATAATGCGCGTATATGCGCGAAAGGAAGCTTATGAAAATTTCCGAAAATTGGAAGGATTATTCCATAATAGCGACGGGTGACGGGTATAAATTGGAAAGATGGAAAGACGTCTATCTTCTCCGTCCCGACCCTCAGGTCATTTGGGCGGCGCAAACCGATTTATTCGCCTATCCGAAACTCAACGCTTATTACAAGCGTAGTGAAAAGGGCGGCGGTGGTTGGAAGATGTTAAAGCCCTTCCCCGACGAATGGAATATCTCCTACGACGAACTCGATATTCAATTTAAAATCAAACCGATGGGCTTTAAACACACGGGCTTGTTCCCTGAACAAGCGGTCAACTGGGAATATATGACCAAACTCATCAAAAATGCAGGTCGTCCCATTAAGGTGTTGAATTTGTTTGCTTATACGGGCGGTGCGACGGTGGCTTGCGCCAAAGCAGGCGCGCAGGTAACCCACGTGGATGCCGCAAAAGGTATGGTAGAGCGTGCAGGTGAAAACGCAAGGCTGTCGGGCATTGATACGGGTATCCGCTATATCGTGGACGATTGCTTGAAGTTCGTGCAAAGGGAAATCCGCCGCGGCAACAAATACGACGCGATTATCATGGATCCCCCCTCGTACGGTAGAGGACCCAACGGGGAAATGTGGAAGATTGAAAACGATTTGTATAAGTTTGTCGAGCTTTGCGCAAACGTGCTTTCCGATAATCCCTTATTCGTGTTGATTAACAGCTATACGACGGGTTTACAACCGATGGTATTGAAAAACATTTTACAGCTTACTCTCAAAGGCTTTACGGGTAAAGTAGAGGCATACGAGGTAGGTATTAAAACGGAAGAGGGGATTTCTCTTCCCTGTGGTGCAGGAGGTATCTTTGTCAATGAATCCTGAAGAATTGAAAGAAGTGAATAAAGTGGAAGTCGAAACGGAGTTTAACATTTTATACGAGGACAACCATATCATCGTGGTACAAAAGCCGCAGATGGTGGCGTGCTGTCCCGATGAAAGTAAAGACGATAACTTGCTTGACCAAATCAAACGTTATATTAAGGCGGCATACAATAAGCCTGGTAACGTGTACGTAGGCTTGGTGCATAGACTTGACCGTCCTACGGGCGGTGTAATGGTTTATGCGAAGACTAGCAAGGCGGCGGCGCGTTTGACGGAAGGCTTGCAAACGGGTGATTTCGAGAAGAAATATCTTGCAGTGCTTTGCGGTACGCCCGATACCGAACGCGGTACGCTTTGCAACTATTTGCGTAAAAACACCGTCAATAACTTGGTGTATATTTGTACCCCTAGCGAAGAGGGTGCGAAGTATGCGGAGCTTGATTATCGCGTGGTAGAAGATAAGGCAAAATATTCGCTTGTAGAGGTGCGTTTGCACACGGGTAGAACCCATCAAATCCGTGTACAGATGGCAGGGATCTCCCATCCCATTTACGGTGATATGCGTTACGGCGGGCCTTTGGCGCAAAAAGGTAAGCTTGCCCTTTGGGCATACTCGCTTTCCTTCCTGCATCCCATCACGAAGGAACGCTTAAAATTTATCGCGTATCCCCCTGAAGCGGATACCCCTTGGAAAGCGTTTGACTTAACAAAAGCGGTGGAAATTAAGTAATTTTTCTATAAAAATCAAAAAACAAACGAAATTACCTTGAAATGCGTTTGACAAAAGATGCGTTTCAGTGTAAAATATATAGGTACGATATTGTAATCATGCAAAAAGTTTATAAAACTAAGAGGCACATTTTCATGAAAAGAAAGAATAACAAATTGTTAACATTGATGCTTGCAGGCGTGCTTTGCGCTGCAACGGCTGGTACGGTGGCGGCTGCGCTTCCTGTAAAAGCATCTGCGGATACGACGGCAAAGTCTGTTGCATTGTCGGAAGTATTTAAGGCTGACGAAAACAGCCCCGATATCAAGGGTGAAAAATATGGTGAAATCAATAAAACTGCGTTGACCTTCGACAATGAAGAAGCGGTTAGATTTAACCGTAACCTCGCAATTAAGTGGTTCGAAGGTAAAGGAACCGCAAAATACATGACCTTGAAATTCACGTTTAAAGACGTTGATTTCACGGAAATGGAGTTCACCTTTAACGCAACCGCTTTGCACGCAGCAAAGGATGATATCGCGGTAAATACCATCAAGTTCATCAAGAAAGAAAATAAGGTGTTTGCGCAGGTAATCAACGGCCAAGGCAACGGCGAAGAAAAGGAAACGGCAATCGTTGCTGGTTCCAGCATCGCCCTTACGCTTAGCGAAGGCAGCGCGCTTGGTTGCTACGCAGTAAACCTTGCAATCGGCAGTGAAACGCAGGCGATTGGCGAATTTACCAACATCGGCGCAAAATATTTCAAAAAAGATTCCAGTGAAATGAAGTCTTTGGTGATGAAAGCAAAGACGGAAACGAAAACGGTGCTTTTCGTTGACGAAATCAATGGTCAAAGCTTTGACAAGGTTTCCGATACGAACAGCGTGGAAGATACGGCTGCGCCCGTACTCGTTGTAAACGAAGAAGTAAATACGCTTTTGCTTGGCGCGAAGTTCGAATTGGATTGCACTGCAATCGACGTTCTTAAGGATTCGTTGACGAGCAAGCAGTTTACGAAGAGCTTCTATCAGTACAACCCTGCGGATGAAAAGGTATCGTATTATAAAATCAGCGATGATAAGTATGATGCGCTTAAGTACGCAAACGAAATTACGACCAGCACCTACTTCATGGATACCGTAATGTATAAGAACGGTACCGAATTCTCGAAGGAAGCAAAAGACGGCTTCACGCAAACGAGCGTATATAGAGAATATGGTGAAGAATACGTAGCAATCCGCTTCATTTTGGAAGATGATACCTACACGGGTACGGCGGAAGACACCCATCCCAAAGCATATTATGATTTGGCTTGGTATGCAGAAGACGGCGCAGTAAAGAGCCAAACCGTTGGTACGGAAGCGATGGATTACATCATCGTAAACCGTGAAACGGAAGGCCCTCAATGCACATGGACCGAAGCTGACGTTCTTGACTACGAAGCGCAATTGAAGGCATTGATTGAAAAGGAAGGCGAGGAAGTAAAAATCGGCGGTACCCTTGAATTGCCTTTGTTGAACTGGTTGATTGAAGATGAAAACGACGGTTATCAAACCTTGAAATTCACCGTTAGCCTTAAGAAACCTTCTTCCAGCTCGCCCACAACTCCCGTGGATAAGAAAGCTCCGTCGGAATTGAAAATTGAAGACAGCTACTTATCGGAAGCAGGCTTGTACGAATTTAAAGTATTCGCAAGCGACGCTGCTGGTAACGCAATGATGGTAGAAGACGAGGACGGTAAGCTTGTAGAAGTAACCGGTTCCAACGTATGGGATTTGGATAACGTTCCTTCTTTCAAATTCACAATCGGTGAGGCTACGATCGAACTTGAAGGCAACCAGACCCCTTCGCTTGATACGTTGATCCTTGACGAAACGTATGATGATATGCCTTCGTTTGATCTTGTTGGTACGACCAGCAAGGACGCTACCTACGCTTTGTATCAGCTTGACCTTAGCAAGTACAAGGGTGCAGGCAGCTTGACGGTTGAAAAGCTTTACAAGGTATCTTATAAGAGCTTGCAGACGGAAGCGCAAAAGCTTGTAAATGCTGAATTGGCAACGAAGGGCTATTCTGAAATTGACTTCCAAGCAATCAATAAGCAAGCATATATCAACCTTATCGCAAGTGCATTAGGCGGCGATTTGGAAACGGAAAAGGCAGAGGTTGCAAAGATTTTCGTTACTGCAATTGAAGAAAACAGCAACAATATCCTTGAAGGTGAAGAAGGTTGGGCTGACAGCTACAAGTTTAACTGGAAAGCAAACAACCAAAGCTTTAAGGCGGTTGAAAGCGGTTACTACATTATCATGGTAGATTTGTGGGATACGGAAATTCCTGTTGGCCACGCATCCGCATATCAGGTTATCGAAGTAGCTTCCGAAGCGGACGTAATCAAGGGCGAAACGGAATGGTTGAAGAACAACATTGTATCGGTTATCCTCTTCTCGGTTGCAGCAGTAATGCTCATCCTCATCATCATTCTCTTGCTTGTGAAACCTTCCGACGAAACCTTGGAAGACGTAGATGAAAAAGTTGTTTCCAAGAGAAAAGAAGCGACGGATAAACACAAAAATAATAAGTAAAACGTAAAAAAAGTGACGAGATAATCGTCACTTTTTTTATATGAAAAATCCCCGCATTTTGATATGCGAGGATATTCCTTGTCAAAGCTAAAAAATGCAACGCCGCGCGTGTAGAGGGGGATTGCAATTATACCTCAAACGTTTCCTTGTCCGTTGTGCTTTCGTAGATTTTATTATTGTCTAATAATCGCATTTGAAACTCGTTAGGGGGAAGGCCTGTCTCTTTTTTAAAGACTCTGCAAAAATAGGCGTGGTCGTCAAAACCGCAGGTTTCCGCAATTTCATTGATACGAAGAGAACCGTCTTCTTTTTTGGATAACAACTGTTTTGCCAGCGTGATTCTTTTTTGCTGTAAGAACTTGGACGGGCTGATACCATGCTCTTTGATGAACAATTTACGAAGGTGTTCTTTGGACAAAGGCACCAAGGCATAGGCTTCGTCCAAATTAAAGTTGGTATCGGTGTAATGGTTGATGATTTTATGTACGATCACCTGCGTAATGTTATACGAATCCAATTGTTGAACCAAATTATTTAAGAAGGCTTCAACGGTGAGGGTAAACGCAAGGTTGATGGGGTGATTGATCGGAAGTTGATGAAAATAGCGATAAACGAGCTTTAAAACGGCGTGAAAATCTTTGCTGGAATCAGACTCCGGGATTAAAATCGGCTTTTGAATGGGGGGATTCCAGCCCTCAATGGTAAAGTGAATATTCTTAAAGCCGATGGAGGAATGATTGATATGGCGAAGATTCGGGGGGATGCAAATCATTTCCCCTTTTTTATATTCAACGACGTCGTTGTCTTCCGTTTCGATCGTGCCGACACCTTCCGTTACGTAAATAATTTCCCAATGATTGTGTTTATGCGCTTTAACCGTAAAGGTTTTAAAATGCTTTTCAATGTAGTTGATAATTGCCATAAAAGCCTCCGCTGACCGCGTATGAGTGATTTTAAAAATAAATTAAAAGTATTGTAGCAAAAAGCGAAAAAAATAGCAAACGTTTTCAAGTAAAAAACTAAAAAGTCCAAGGTTTTCACTATTTTATCTATTGAAAATAGCGGTGGTAATAGGTATAATTTTAGTATAATAAAATGATAAAATGCCATCGACGGTGAAAAGAATAACCAAGGACATGGTTCTTACTCGTATCATTTTTGGGCAGGCGGCGCGAGGAACGATTTAGAATATACGTTGGATTTTGGCAGGGAAGTTGCGGTAGAAAAGCTCGTCTTTTATCTGCGTGCGGACTTTCAGCATGATTGCAACGGCGTTCCGCACGACAGCTACTGGAAAAGCATTGACGTGCAATTTGACGATGGCGAAATTGTGCAAGGGGCGTTTGTTTTAGACAATACGGACCTGAATCCGGAAAACGAAAAAGGACAAGAGGTTGTTTTGGAAAAATTCAAGACGACAAGGAAGATAAAATTATGCAACTTTACACAGGTGACGGAAGTTTTAGGCTTTGCGGCACTCACACAAATTGAAGTATATGGACGATATATTGAGGAGGATTTAAGTAAAATGGAAGTAAGACAAGCAGCAAATGCAAAAGACGTGAAATATTATACAACGGAACGATTGAGAGAGGAATTCCACATCGCCAATCTTTTTACCAAAGACAACGTGCGTATGGTGTATAGCCATATCGACCGTATTATTACGGCTGGGTTGATGCCCGTTCGTCAAACGTTAAAGTTGGAAGCGGGGAAAGAGTTGGCGGCGGATTACTTTTTACAACGCCGTGAAATGGGTTGTATCAACGTCGGCGGCAAGGGCATTATCACCGTTGATGGTACCGAATATGAAATGAATCCTAGAGATGGTATGTATATCGGTATGGGGAACAAGGAAATTACCTTTAAGAGCGTTGATGAAAATGCCCCTGCGAAATTCTACGTAAGCTCTTGTCCTGCGCACACTAGCTATCCTACGGTGAAAATCGACATTACGAAAGCCAAGAAGGTGCCTTGCGGAAGCGTGGAAGAATGTAATAAGCGTATGATCAACCAATACATACACCCTGAAGTGATCAAAAGCTGTCAGCTGGCAATGGGGTTGACGCAATTAGAGGTGGGGTCAAACTGGAATACGATGCCCTGCCATACGCACGATAGAAGAATGGAAGTGTATATGTATTTGGATATGGATGAAAACGACGTCGTATTCCATATGATGGGCGAACCTACGCAAACAAGACATATCATTATGCACAACGAGGAAGCGGTTATTTCCCCCTCTTGGTCGATCCATTCGGGGGTGGGCACGAAAAACTACTCGTTTATTTGGGCAATGTGCGGTGAAAATCAAGAATTTACCGATATGGATCACATTCAAACAAAAGATTTGCTGTAAGGATCGATAAAAAATGGATAAGAGATATCTCGATTTGATGGAAAAAGCGCTTTCTGCATATACAGACGAGCATATTCTCCATTATTTTAACGAAACGAAAAAAAACGGCTTAACGGAGCATGGTTTTCCAAGGTTGACGGCAAATATCGGCATCTTAGTTGCAAACGGAAGGCGGGGGGATTTATTACCGATTTTTCAGGAAATGATGGAATTTTGTTGTAAAACGATTCCCACCGTGAAAGCCGCCAACGATTTTTCCGTTAGAGAAATGATTTGCTGCTTGGAAGAGCTGGAAAAACATAACGTTACGCCCCTGGCGGATAGAAGCCGCTGGAAAGGGTATTTGGCAACAATACAACCTGAACAATGCTACAACGTATTTGCGAAGCTAGCGACGGACACACCGAACAATTGGGCTTTATATACGGGCGTTGGGGAGTATTTTAGACAGCGTATGGGGCTTTGTCAATGTGAGGACTTTATCGATATTCAAATCGCTTCGCAGTTGCAAAGATTTGACGAAAACGGTATGTATAAAGACAACGATGAGGGGGCTTACCATCAGCCGATCGTATATGACCTGGTTGCAAGGGTATTGTTCTCGTTGTTGCTTTTTGCAGGCTATCGTGGGAAATACTTTCAAGAAATTGACGGGTTATTAAAAAAGGCAGGGCTTGTTACGTTGCATATGCAATCTGCCACGGGTGAAATTGCCTTTGGGGGCAGAAGCAATCAATTTATTTTTAACGAGGGATTGCTTGCGGCTATTTTCGAATACGAGGCGGCGCGCTATCAAAAAGAAGGGGCATTTTCCCTTGCAGGGGCCTTTAAGGCGGCGGCATTGCAGGCGGTCAAGGCGGCGGAGCGCTGGCTTGGCAAAGCACCGATTTCCCACGTTAAAAACCGCTATGCTTCCGCATGGAAATTCGGTTGCGAAGGGTATGCTTATTTTGATAAATATATGATTACCGCCGCTTCCTTTTTCTATGCGGCGGGGCTGTTTTGCAATCCGTTTATTACGCCTAAAGCGTTGGAAACGCCGATGGTTTGGCGCACTTCAAAGCATTTCCACAAAACGTTTGTAAAGGCGGACGGATATTCGTTACAGTTGGATACAAACGCCGATGCGCATTATGATGCAAATGGGTTAGGGCGTGTGCATAAGGTCGGTGCTCCAAGCGCACTTTGCCTGTCTATGCCATTTGCAAAAACGCCTAATTACGAAACGAACGGGCAGGAAAACCCCGTAAGCTTTTCCATTTGCCCTGCGGTAAGGCTCGATGATGAAAAATGGCTGTTTGGGGCTGAAAAAGACGTTGGTTATTCACCGTTGGATGGTCAAAATCACGAAGTGGGTGCCCACGTTCGTTATTTGTGCGATTTTTACAAGCAAGCAACTGCTTTTTTTGACTGTTGCATAGACAAAGAAGGCGTTTTATTGCAGGTGAAAGAGGATTTGGGAAGAGAAATCGGGATTTGCTTGCCGATTTTCTCGTTTGACGGTGCAGTTCACACAGATATTATGGAAAAAGACAATAAAATCGTTGTTGCATACGACGGTTGGGTTTGCGAATACGAAGGCGGGTCTATGCGATATTTGAACCTCGACGTGGCAAATCGAAACGGAATCTATAAGTGCTATATGGCACATGGAAAGAAACTAGTACAAGTGAAGATAAAAATATATAAGGCAGGAGAATGATATATGGAGAATATGTTTAGTTTGCAGGGTAAAGTTGCGCTTGTAACGGGTGGCGCTTACGGTATAGGCTTTGCGATTGCGGAGGCGCTTGCCAATGCAGGGGCAAAAATAGCCTTTAATTGTCGTAAGGAAGAGCATTTAAATACGGCGATGGAGGAATATCAGAAACGTGGTATTCAGGCAAAAGGCTATATTTGCGACGTTACAGATGAACAAGCGGTCAATGCGCTCGTGGCGACGATTGAAAAAGAAGTCGGCGGGATTGATATTCTGGTCAACAATGCAGGGATCATCAAGCGTATTCCTATGCACGAAATGAGTGTTTCCGACTTCCGTGAAGTGATTGATATTGATTTGACCGCGCAATTTATTTGCGCGAAGGCGGTTATTCCTGCAATGATAAAAAAAGGCGGCGGTAAAATTATCAACGTTTGCTCCATGATGAGTGAACTTGGCAGAGAAACCGTTTCGGCATATGCGGCGGCAAAGGGCGGACTGAAGATGCTGACGAAAAATATTGCAAGCGAATACGGCGAATATAATATTCAATGCAATGGTATCGGCCCTGGGTATATCGCCACCCCTCAAACTGCACCGTTAAGAGAAAAGCAACCCGATGGCAGTAGGCATCCATTCGATAGCTTTATCATCGCAAAGACACCTGCCGCGCGGTGGGGGAATCCTGAGGATTTGGCAGGTCCTGCGGTATTTTTGGCAAGCGAAGCATCCAACTTTGTAAACGGACATATATTGTACGTGGACGGCGGTATTTTGGCATATATTGGGAAACAGCCTAAATAAGAGGTTTATTATGAGTTACAATAGTTTTATCGTTGAAAACCAACCATGGATTGATGGAGTTTGGGGAAAGTTGGATAAAAAGCTGTCTAGATTGGCAGTCAAAAGCCGCAATAAAATCCCTTATACAACCATCAACGGCGAACATGATAATAGGGCGGAAGGCGCGGATATTACGTGGTGGACCAACGGTTTTTGGGGCGGTTTGATGTGGCTGATGTATGCAGGGGACGGGGAAGGAATGTTATAAGCTGACGGCGGAACGTTCGGAGGCGTTGTTGGACGTATGCTTTACCGATTACGTAGAGGAGTTGCATCACGACGTAGGGTTTATGTGGCATATTTTAAGCGGCGCAAATTACCGTTTGACGGGTAATAAACGGTCTAGAAATAGAAACCTGCTGGCGGCGATGACGTTGATGAGCCGTTACAACGTGGAAGGGAATTATATTCGTTCATGGAATACACCTTGGGATAAGGTGGACACTTCGGGCTGGACGATTATTGACTGTATGATGAATATCCCGCTGTTGTATTGGGCGAGTAAGGAAATCGGAGATGATCGGTTCAAAAAAATTGCCGTTCGTTATGCGGATATGGCAATGCGCGACCACGTGCGCGAAGACGGTTCTGTAAACCATATCGTAATACATGACACCAAACAAGCGGACACGGTTTTGGGTACGCTTGGTGGACAAGGTTATGCCGAGGGGTCAAGTTGGTCTCGCGGGGTTTCCTGGGCGTTATACGGATTTATTCTTTCCTATATCCATACCAAAGAAGAACGGTATTTGGAAACGTCAAAAAAAGTGGCACAGCATTTTGTTGAAAGCGTCAAGAAGACGGGGTATTTGCCTTTGATCGATTTCAAGGCGCCGGAAACCCCTGTATTGTATGATTCGACGGCAGGGGCAATCGCCGCTTGTGGCTTAATCGAGCTTGCAAAAAACGTGGAAGAAGGCCAGCAAGCATATTATATTTCCGCGGCGTTGAACATTTTGAAAGAAATGGAAAGTCATTGGTGTAATTGGACGGAAGAGGAAGATAGCATCCTGCAAATGGGCAGTGAACGCTACACTGGGGGGCACCATATGCCGATTATTTATGGTGACTACTTTTTTGCTGAGGCAATTTCAAAGCTGAAAAGTGTGGATTTTCTTCCGTGGTAATCGTAGAAACAAAAAATAGATGTTGTTGTATGAAAGGGGGCAGCCTATCGGCTGCCCCCTTAAATTTTGATACGCAGTAAACAAAGAAAAAGCAAAACGGTTGAATTATTCATAGGAATTTGATAGTGGTGTGTTTAGGTAGCCTAAATTCTTTTTATTTACTATTTATAAACCTTACGGAACATTGGGTAAAATTTACGTCTGTATAAAAAATCGCCCGTTAAAGCCTTAACCGCTACGACTTCAACGGGCGTATTTATTTAATATTGTAATTTTATATCAGTTTCTCTTCTTTTTGAAACAAACAACACTTGCGGTCAAAAGCAAAGACAGTAAACCAGCGCCGCCAAGCGTTCCTGCGCACCCCTTGTCAGAAGTGTTTTGATCTTGCGATTGCTTATCACTATCATTTGCCGAACCGCTAACGCTTTCATCTATTTCACTCTCATCCGACGGATTTTCTTCGGGATCTTCCGTCTTGGTGAAAATATCCTGCTCATCAACGATTACATTTGAAAAATCCCCTTCGGCGCTTACGATAAAGGTGACCGTCTTTTCCGTCTTATTTCCGCTTGCATCGGTTGCTGTAACCGTGAGCGTATGCGTTCCCTCGGTGAGTTTTTCTCGACTATCCAAAGCTCCGTTTGACCAAGTCTTCGTAACGGTTACGCTACCTCTGTCGTCAGTGGCGGAAAATTCCAACAAAACACTTGCGCCGATTTTTGCATAAACGGTATCGACGCGGATATCCAGAGTAGGGGAAAGGGTATCGGGCTTTGAAACGATGACGGTTATCGCTTGTTTTGCCTCATTGCCAAAGTAGTCCCTTGCAACGAGGTAAAGAGTGTGCGTACCAATCGTCGGATACCCATATTCATCTAAAGCACTTTGGTCTGCCCATACGTATTCCATCTCTACCGCACCTTCTTGAGCGTCGGTTGCGTTGGCTTCAATATTAAGATTTTGCCCCTTGGCAATTTCTATCGTATCCGCACCGTTATACGAAATAACAGGCGCAACGCCGTCGTTTTCAACAAGTCCAACTTTTATACTGTCAATATAGAAGGTTGTATTTTTGCTTGATCCGTTATGACGAATGGAAAGCTCAAACTTATTCAAGTAACCATCCTTTGAAAGGGTGTTGAAATATTCCTTATTTGCGTCCTGGAAGAAAGAACCGTTATCCTCTTTTAATACGATTTCCTGCCAAGAATCCGTCTTATCCGCAAACGGATATCGCATGGACCATTGACCATCCTGATTAGGCTTTGGAATTCTCACCTCAGGGTATCCATCCGACGGTATTCCGTCACCGCCAACGTATACCCTAAAGGTAATACTGTCAACCAAAACGGTTGGTATCTTGTTAGATGAAAAGTCCAAAGTGATGCCTCGGTTGGTTACGTCCGAAACGACCGAAAGCACCTCACCCGAAAAGCCCTTCGGGATACCCACAGTCTCGGCTTGCTCCTCCGTGTATTCGACAAGCTCCTTACAGCCGTAATTTACGTAATTGTCTGTGTCTTTCTCATCGCTACAAATAAAGTTACAATCAAAATCCGAGCTCTGCGCCTTGGCTACGTTTTTGTGAGAAAATACGAGTCCTCCGCAAAAAGATAGAGCCAACATGAATGAAACAGCTATGAATAAACCTTTTGTTTTCTTTTTCATAATTACTTCACATCCTCAAGCATATTTTTTCTTATAGCGGAAATTTCACTTTCGGTAATACCGATAGACAGCATAAATGCTTCAGCATTTTCCTGCAACGTTTTTCCAGGTTGGAAATTCTTGATATAATCGTATAAATATTGGAATACTA
>JAFVQP010000189.1 GCA_017504735.1 Clostridia bacterium
GGCTCCGCCGGTGCCAAGGCGCTGGATGCGCTGGGCATCACTTACACCGCTTGCGACGATCAGGCAAAGGCCCTGATGGAAGTCGCCGCCGGCAGCACGCAGGCTTTTTCAGTAACTTCCCGCGTCAACCCTATACAACGCGCTATTACACAGCTTGTATATAATATCAAATTCGTCAATATCTTGTCAAGCGTTTGAACGCACTTTTTTAAAATTTTTTAAGAAAAAATGAATTATTTTGTTTTTTGCCATTTTTACAGGTTTTATACACGTTTTTTGCACTTTTACTTCCATATATTATATATACGCGTATGCGCACGCGCATTAAAAAAGTAAACAGAACCCGAAAATGAGATTTCGGGTCCTATTCCTCTAAATTTTACACGTTTGAGCTTAGCCTACTTCTACCTCAGTATCTACCGACACCGTGGAGCGAAGCGCGGTTTCCATGTCCGACCAGCTCTTTTCAACTGCCTTTGCCGCCGAACCGTAACTCTTTTCAAAGTCTTCAAAGAACGCCTTTTGCGCGTCTTGACGTTTCGCAGCAATCTTAGGCAAGTTTTCTTCCGCCTTAATCTTTTCCTGTGCGAGGATATCCAACGCCTTCGTGTGTTGCGTTGAAACGATATTCAACTGCTCATCCAAAACCTTATTCACCTGCTCAGCCGCCTTATGAATCGCCTCTTCCGCTTCAGCAACTCTTGCCTGAATGCCTTCAAGGTTGAGTTTTACCTCTGTCGTAAAGCCGCCAACTTTGATTTCCGTACGAGCCTTTATGTAATCAATCTTAACCTGCTGTAAAGCCTTCAACGCAAGGTTATACGCGCTGTTTTCACCAACAATAAATACATATCTTTGCGCCTCAATCGCTTTTACCGCAACGTTGTATGCACCATTGCAAACGTCAAACGCAGCTTTTTGCAACAAGCTAAGTTTGTCACGCATTACTTCCAAAGAAGCCTGTTCCATCGCAAATGCTTTTGCCTCGTAGTAAACTTCTTTCAATTCCTGCGAATAGAATTCTGCGGTTTCCTTTCTCGATTCGATCAAGGTATTTACCAATTCAACATACTGCATTTCCGCCGTTTCTACATAGGGAGCGCACTCCTCTACCAAAACCTTTAACTGTTCTTCCGTGATTGCCGCCTGCTGTTGTACAGTTGCCTGAATATCCACAGTTTCAAGATAGCTTTTCACCTGCGTTTCTACGCTGTTATAAAGGGTAGTAGCCAGCTCTGTGTCGCCCGAAAGGGAAATTTTTAATTCGTTTTCACCAGCCTGCACTTCACTTTGTACAAGATAGCCCGTTTCTTTGGAAACCTGCACAAACAACTTCGCAGCTTCCTCCGCCGTTTTGCCTTGAACGTCCGAAAACGCCTCCGAACTGATGATAAGGTTGCCCTCTTCGTTGATTGCATTTACGCTGATAACCTTATTTTCACCGTCAAGTAAAAATTCTACTTCGGGGTTCAAGCAAACGTTCATCACAGTTTTTTGCTTTTCTTCCTCATCTTTTTTGAATAATTTACAGGACGATAACGCACCTACACTCGTCGTCATCATCAATGCAGCGCTTGCCAGCGCAATAATCTTTTTCTTCATAACACTTCCTCCTAATTTGTTTTTGTATTGACAATATAGCACAAAAAACATTGAATGTCAATACAATTTTATGATTTTTTCACCTCTGTTTTGTCATAAATTTTACTACACTTCCACAGTTAAAACCACATTTGTGGAATATTTGCAACCTCGCAATAAAAAAAGAGAAATCAACGTTACGTCAATCTCTCTTACGCCTATATGATATGGTTTATATTACACAAGTTCAGCAAAATCCATCACGTATTTATCCGCTACTTGACGCATTTCTTCCATCACGTCCTTAGACGACTCGTCATACACCCCTACCGTTGCCATACCGACCTTTTTCGCCGTTTTTAACACGTTAAGGTTATCATCCGCCATGATACATTCTTCAGGCGTTACGCCAAGACGTCTCGTCGCCTCTACGTATATCGCCTCATCCGCTTTCGACATTCCAAACGTATCAATCGACCATACGTTTTCAAATAAGTCGTACACGCGCAGGCGTTTCATACATATATCGGTAAGAAGCTGAGGACTTGCCGTCAAAACGTTCAAACGACAGCCTTGCGCCTTTAGTTTTTCCAACGTTTCCTTTACGTTTGCTTTTAAAGGGATTGTTTCACCATAGGCACGCAATGTTTCCGCCTTGAAATGTTCGTATATCTTTTCCGCATCGTAACCACCTGGCAAATGGTCGGCAATATATTGCGCAGAACCCTTATACCCCAACGGCGTCAAAGTTGTAACGATATCGTCGGGATAAGAAATGCCTTTTTCATCCAAAAAACCAAGCACAATCCCTATCCCTACGGGCATCGAATCTACCAACGTCCCATCTAAATCGAAAATGTAAACTTTTTGCATACTTTCACCTCGATTTTTCATTTCAACGCGTACATGCCCCCTTCATTTTATATTTTAAGGGGGATTTTACGCTTTACCAGCCTTTTCCTTGGCACGTGCTTTTGCACGCAATTCTGCATCCAAAATACGCTTTCTGATACGCAAAGATTTCGGGGTTACTTCCAACAACTCGTCATCAGCAATAAACTCTAAACATTCTTCCAAGCTCATCTTGCTAACGGGGACAAGCGTCAACGCATCGTCGCTACCCGACGAACGAGTATTTGTCAAATGTTTGGTCTTACAAACGTTTACGTTGATATCGTCCGCAAGGTTGGTATAACCTACCACCATACCTTGATATACGGGCGTACCGGGCGTTACAAACAAGTTACCTCTGCCCTGTGCGTTAAACAAACCGTAGGTAACCGCTTCACCCGTTTCAAACGCAACCAAGGAGCCTGTATTTCTACGTTGCATATCCCCCTTATAGGGTTCGTAGGAATAGAAAATGGTATTCATAATACCCTGGCCCTTCGTATCGGTCAAGAATTCACTCTTATACCCAAACAAACCGCGGGAAGGAACGGTGAATTCCAAACGCATACGCGCACCAATTGCATTCATTTGTACAAGCGTACCCTTACGGTTACCCATTGCAGAGAATACGGGGCCCGTCATATCTTCGGGTACGTCCGCAACAAAGCGTTCGATGGGTTCGTGGATCACGCCGTCGATTTCCTTATACAATACTTTAGGAGTGGAAACCTGGAATTCGTAGCCTTCACGGCGCATCGTTTCAATCAAGATAGAAAGATGCATTTCCCCTCTACCGCAAACGCGGAAACTATCCGCATATTCGGTGTCGTTTACACGCAAGGAAACGTCACGCAACAATTCCTTGTACAAACGGTCGCGAAGTTGTCTGCTGGTAACAAATTTACCTTCTTTCCCTGCAAACGGGCTGTCGTTTACCGAGAAAGTCATTTCCACGGTAGGATCTTCAATTTTTACAAACTGTACGGGTTCTACCTTCGTAGGCTCGCACACGGTATCCCCAATGCTCAAACCTTCGATCCCCGAGAACATAACGATATCCCCTGCTTTTGCTTCAGGTACAAGCACCTTTTCCAAGCCTTCGATTTGGTATAAGTTTACGATACGGCAGTTCGTACGAATCTTCGAATCGTTGAAATTACATAAGGATACAGGCTCGTTTGCACGGATAACACCTCGTTCGATTCTACCGATACCGATACGGCCGACAAATTCGTTGTAATCAATGCAGGAAACAAGCAATTGACCAGGGCCTTCCACATCCATTTCCATAGGGGGAATGGTTTCCAAAATGGTATCAAACAAGGGGTTAAGGTTGGGTTCCTGCTTATCAGGGGTAAGGGAAGCCGTACCTTGACGTCCACAGCAATATACAATAGGACTGTCAAGCTGTTCATCCGTAGCGTCAAGCTCCATCATGAGAAGCTGCATTTCTTCCACAACTTCATCAATACGCGCATCAGGTCTATCCACCTTGTTGATTACGATAATCATTTTTAAGCCCAAAGCCAACGCCTTTTGCATAACGAAACGAGTTTGAGGCAAAGGCCCTTCCGCCGAGTCAACAAGGATGATTGCGCCGTTTACCATCTTCAAAACACGTTCAA
Organism: Clostridia bacterium; assembly: GCA_017504735.1. The sequence goes on from JAFVQP010000189.1 coordinate 4,098, forward strand.
CTTCACCCGAGAAATCCGCGTGGCCAGGGGTATCGATGATGTTAATTTTTACCCCGTTGTAGTGTGTGGAAGTGTTTTTTGCGAGAATGGTAATACCACGTTCTCTTTCCAAATCGCCGCTGTCCATAACACGATCTTGTACCTGTTGGTTTTCACGGAATACGCCGCCCTGCGCCAACATTTCGTTAACAAGGGTGGTTTTACCATGGTCAACGTGCGCGATAATTGCAATGTTTCTTAAATCTTCTCTAATCATAGTAGAAGCGCTCCTTATTTCGTAAACTTTTCAACCTTTTTATTGTAATACTTTTTTTTAATATTGACAAGAATTTTTAACAGCTTTATAAAAAATATTTTATAAAAATACAAAAAAAATCTTCCAACGGATGCTACCGTGGAAGATTTTTATCATAATTTTTGCGGATTTTTATTTTCGTATTTCGTAAAACGAATGGTATAGCCATTGTCGTTTGTTGGCTCTCCCTCGTCCACGCAAACAAAATCGGGGTGTTCGTCGAGGTTTGGAAAGAATACTTCTGCACCACCAATAGCATCTACCTTCGTCACCAACGCATAGTTGCAATAAGGCAACAGCTCGCGGTAAATTTCATCACCGCCTATGACGTAAATATCCTCATTTTCACGGGCTTTCATCTCCGCTTTTAACTGCTCGTACGAACGGACAATTACACATTCATCGCATACCTGCCCCCTAGATAATACAATATTTACCCTATTTTTAAGTGGCTTTTGACCAGGGAAAGAACGCAGGGTATTTCCACCCATCACAACGGTATGTCCCATCGTGGTTTGACGGAAAAATTTCATATCCAAGGGCAAGGAAAACATCATATCATTCCCCTTTCCGATCCCCCATTCCTTATCCGCATGTACAATTGCGTAAATCATAGATTCTCCTTTGGATTACAGTGAAGTTGTGGCGTTGCCACAGTGAAGTTTATTCCATAAGTGAAGTTGGCTACACCAGTGAAGTTTTTGCGTCCCGCAAAAGTTATTGCTATTATTAATAACAGCCACAACTTGCCAATAGGCAAACTTCACTTTTCGCAAAGCGAAAAACTTATCTCTTGAAAAGAACTTCACTTTGCGTTAGCAAAACTTCACCTTAAATTGCTACCGGAATTTTCTTTTCCAGCTTCTCGTATTCGTAATCCACAAGCTTAAAGCTGTCCACCGTGAAGTCGTAGAAGTTGGTGATACTTTCATCCACAATCAATTTTGGTGCTTTGTGACGGGGGTTTTGTAAAATTTCTTCCACAAGCGGAATATGTCGATCGTAAATGTGCGCATCCGCAATCACATGCACCAATTCACCCGCTTTCAAGCCCGACACCTGCGCAAACATGATGAGCAAAATTGCATACTGCACCACGTTCCAATTGTTTGCCGTCAACATATCGTTGGAACGCTGATTTAAAATACCATTTAAGGTATCCCCCGTTACGTTAAAGGTCATCGAATAGGCGCAAGGATACAAATTCATTTCGTGTAAATCTTGGAAATTGTAGATATTCGTCATAATGCGACGGCTGGCAGGGTTGTGTTTCAAATCGTACAACACCCTATCCACTTGGTCAAATTCACCCTCTTTATATTGATGTTTTACACCGAGCTGATACCCGTACGCTTTCCCGATGGAGCCCGTTTCATCCGCCCAACTATCCCAAATGTGAGAGTTTAAGTCGTGAATGTTATTACTTTTCTTTTGCCAAATCCACAAAAGCTCGTCCACGCAAGATTTAAACGCAGTACGACGCATGGTCAAGATGGGAAATTCCTCTTGTAAATTATAACGGTTGACAATACCAAACTTCTTTACCGTATGCGCAGGCGTACCGTCTTCCCATTTCGGACGCACGTTTAAATCAGTGTCCCAAAAACCGTTTTCCATAATATCCCGCATATTTTGCGCAAAAATTTCGTCCGCTCTGCTCATAATCCACCTCGTAAAGAATTTTCACCGATTATTATATCATATTTCCATGCCGGAGTCAAGCCCCAGCCCAAAAGAAAAAGCCCCTTTGGGAAAAATAATTTTGCGTATTTCTATATAATAATGTTGACAAAAAAGAAAAAATTGGGTATTATATATGTGTATGCTTAAAAATTAATCAAGGAGACTTATACACTCTATGAACAAGAAAACAGTAAAAGACGTAGAAGTAAAAGGCAAAAAAGTCCTCGTTAGATGCGACTTTAACGTGCCTATGAAAGACGGCGCTATCACCGATGAAAATCGTATCATCGGCGCTTTGCCCACCATCAAATATTTGATGGAACAGGGCGCGAAAGTTGTACTCTGCTCCCACATGGGCAAACCTCACAACGTTTTCGACGCGAAACTTGAACTCAACAAGAAAGAAAAAGGTAAAGTTGCAGCTCTTCCCGAAGCAGAACAGGCTGCTGCTACCGAAGAATTTTTGGAAAAAGCAAAGAAAGACGTTAAAAAGCTTTCCCTTGCGCCCGTTGCAGCGCGCTTGAACGAATTGCTTGATGGCAAAGTTGCGTTCGCATCCGACGTTATCGGCGACGACGCAAAGGCAAAGGTTGCGGCTTGCAAAGAAGGCGAATGCGTTTTGCTTGAAAACCTTCGTTTCCACAAGGGCGAAGAAAAGAAAGCGCCCGAATTTATGCAGGCACTTGCAAGCTATTGCGAAGTATACGTCAACGACGCGTTCGGTACGGCGCACCGTTCCCACTCTTCCACGGCAGGTATCGTAGAAGAAGGCTTGGTGACGACGGCGGCTTGCGGTTTCTTGATTGAAAAGGAACTCTCCGTAATGGCTGACACCCTTGAAAATCCCGAAAGACCTTTCGTTGCTATCCTTGGCGGCGCAAAAGTTGCGGACAAGCTCAACGTTATTTCCAACTTGCTTGAAAAATGCGACACGCTGGTAATCGGCGGCGGCATGGCATACACCTTCTTGAAAGCAAAAGGCGGCAAAATCGGTACTTCGCTGGTTGACGACGAAAAGATTGATTACTGCCTTGAAATGTTGAAGAAGGCTGAAAGCCTTGGCAAGGAAATTTTGCTCCCCGTAGATACGGTTGCGGCAA
>JAFVQP010000190.1 GCA_017504735.1 Clostridia bacterium
CCTTTTACACCAGGGATTTGCTTGATATCCGACAATTTGATACGGTCGTTTCCTTCACCATACCAACGAAACGTCATTTGCATATTTCTTCTCCTTTATCGTTAGAAATTATTTAAGAACAAAATTGGAATTGCGCTCCAGCCATGACAAAGGCTGCCTGCGTTGTCAAAAGCGCTCGCCCCGTCTACCGTTTCCCAAACCGTATCGCCTTGTTCTATCATCTTGCCGTATTCCCTGCGAATTTCGTTCAATATCCACTCTTGATACTTTTCTTTATCCGTAGCAAGCAAGGCGTCGTATTTGAAGATTTTCATACTCAGCGAGCAATCGGAAAGTTCGCCGTTTACAATCTTTTCACAAACGTATTCTTTATCCAACTCCAACCCTGCAAGGATTGCCAACGCATTCCCTAAAACAGTATATTCGCTGCCGCCTATGGTCATTGAATACAACCCCACGTCCGCATTGTAAAAGGCTTCATTTGTACACTTTTTACTTTCTTCGAGTAAATCCTCATACGCAAACGATTTACCGATTTTAAAGGCAATTTCACGTAAGTTTTGCAAAGCTAAAACGAACAGCAAGTTTATCATCAAGTCGGGAACCGCATCTTCCGTTCCATGCAATTCCCCATCCAAATGCGGTGACCAGTCGTAGAAATTCCAATGATTCGCCCCCTCAAATTTGAGAACCAAACCATCTTTACGATTGTTGATAAATATATTCAATACGGAAATCAACTTATCGTAAACTTCCTGCGCAAGCGTAGTATCGCCCGTATATTTGAGATATTCGTTCACCTGCATAAAGTAGTAGAGCGAAAACGAAGGTATCGTCAAATCCATACCGCAGGGATAGCAAATCGCAAGCAATCCGTCATCGCGTCTATCTTGGCTGATGAGTTTCAAATTTGCTCGAACATAATCGGCGTTTTCATTCTCAAACGCGTGATATCCGCAAAGCGCTTGATTTCGCGAATCATATACGTACAGACATTGTTCACGCCACGGTGTATCCACGTAATGTTCCATCATACAAAGCTTCAACGTATTCACGCACGCATCGTATATCTTTTGGTCTAATGCATTGTCAAGCTTTACTTGTTTTCCTTGGACGAGATATACTTGCGGAATTAAACCGATGTTGCTTATTTCAACGGGCATTTCCGTATGGATTTCCAAATAACGACAGCCCAAACGAAGCATATAGTTTACGTACTCGTTCTTACCTGCTTTTGCAACGTAATCAAAACTAAAATCACGATCTTCTATTCTTTGGCGAACGCAACCGCCACGCAAATCTTCTCCCCATGCAACGGTCATCCTTTGAACGGCAGGCGATACAAAATCAAGGGAAACAATCCCTACCGTTTCCTTGCCCAAATCGATGATATAATGGTTATTTTTCGCTAAAACCACCCTACCATGTACGCATTCAAGCAATTTTAACTTCTGAATCGGTCGTTCGATAAACAAACAATTTTTATTAACCAATACCGCAGGTTGCA
>JAFVQP010000191.1 GCA_017504735.1 Clostridia bacterium
GCAAATATACGGAAGCATTTCAAATCGTTGACGGCGTGAAAGTGCCTACGCAAAAGTGCAACCGTGTGTACGCTTCGATTGATCCACGAAACGGAACTCTTTACAAGGTACACGCTGTAAAAAGCAATGATAACAAGGTAGCAGGACTTCCTGAACACTGCGTTATCGACAATCGCAATGTGCTGACAGTAGATGCCATTGATAAAAAATGGTATATACGCTTGGCGAAGCGATATGTAAACGACTTTCTCGGTATCGTTATCAAAAAACCTAACGGACGGAAAGCAAAATCAATAGAAAAAAGAATATTAAAAATCTTGGAGGATAACCAAAATGAAAAATGAAACCCCTGCTTATGAAACTATGAATGTTTATAGCAAACTGCTTCTTGCAAGAAAACTCTTTCTTGAAGCGAACGTGAAGAAAAGCGGCATTAACCGCCACCTCGAATTCAAGTATTACGAGTTGGCAGATATTGTCCCGGTGGCAACCGTAATCGGTGCTGAAATCGGCTTGCTGTTCATTACTTCGTTCAACACGGAAAACGCTGAAATGAAAGTCGTGAACGTACATAACCCCGAAGAAGTTATCACGATTACAAGCCCGATGAAAGAGATTGATTCCATCGAATCTTCGAGAACGGGCGGTAAACTTACCAACGCCATTCAAAATCTTGGCTCTGCGGAAACCTATCAGCGTAGATACCTGTATATGGCGGCTCTCGACATTGTAGAAAGCGATGTGTTTGACGGCGAAACAGGCGAACCTGAAAAACCCAACCCCGAACAACCTGCAAAACGCAAAAAGAAAACCCCTGTAACGGCTGAAAAGCGTGAAGAAATCAAAGCAGAAGTTGTTGACAGCGATGGACAGGCTGAACCCTTGCAGATTGAAGCCCTTACGAACGTAATGGAAAGACTTCTCGAACTCGATCCCGATAAGGAAGAATTGGTACAGGAAATCGTTTTACAGACGGACAAACTTACCAACATCAGTAAATCGGCTTGCGAAACCTTGATTAAAGAACTCGGCGATTTGGTTGCTTCTTACGAAGTAGTTGAAACGCCTACGGAGGAATAAGCGATGGAATGGTTAAAGAATAATCAAATCAAAATCACGCCCCCTGCCCGTCCTAAAAAGTTGACGGCTACGAGATTTGCAGCAATCTTCGGGCTTAACGCTTGGAGTACCCCGTTTGAAGCGTGGTGCGAAATCACGAGAACTTACGAAAAGCCTTTTGAAGAAACGAAGTACACGAAAGCAGGTAAGATTATCGAACCGAAGCAGATTGCTTTTATGAAGAAGTCTTACTTTATGACGGACATCAAAACCCCTACGGATATTTACGGGGCAGATTACTTCAAAAAGACTTTCGGCGATTTCTTTCCCGATTTCGCAGTAGTCGGCGGTATGTGGGACTCGATACGAATGGATAAGAACGGAAAAATTACTTGCGTTCTCGAATTCAAAACGACCAAACGTGCCGAAGATTGGCAAGGCGAAATTCCTGAATATTACGCTTTACAGGCGGCGTTATACGCATATCTGCTCAAAGTGGACGATGTTGTTATGGTATGTTCGTTCCTTGAGGAAAAGGACTACGAAAAGCCCGAAGCATTCGTACCGAGTGCAAAGAACACCATAACTGTTCCGTTCAAGTTGAGTAAACGTTATCCCAACTTTGAAGAAGATTATATCGTACCTGCTTACAAGTGGTGGGAAATTCACGTTCAGGGTGGTATCTCCCCCGAATTTGACGAAAAAGCAGATGCGGAAATTCTCAAAGTATTGAGAACGAACAACCTTAACCCCGATACGAGCATTGATACGCTTGTAGCGGAAGCAGAAACCATCAAAGCAAGGCTCGAAAAGAATGCCGCAGAGATGGAAGCGGACAACAAACGCTTGGAAAACATCAATAAGCAAATTAAGGAATACGCTCTTTCACAATTCCGTGATGGCGATACCAAAGTAACGATTTCGGGCAAGACCTACGCTTGGGCGTTGTCGAGAAGCGAAAGCACCGAAATTGATAAAGATGCACTCAAAAAGGACGGCATCTTGGAAAAGTACAGCAAATCAAAAACCACATAC
>JAFVQP010000192.1 GCA_017504735.1 Clostridia bacterium
GCGACGAGATTATGAAAAGCTCCGTAAAAGGTATAATCATCTCTATCCTCAAATACACCTAATTTTGCATCGCCGTGTCCGTAGTCGTTCGTTCCACCAAAAACGAAGGTAAAATCCGCATCCATTGACATTTTTACTGCTCTGCGTATAAAAACCTCGTCATCATGATTATCTGCGCGTTTCTTCTGCCGCGCAATACGTGTACCCGAAGCCCCAAAATTACATTCTTCTGCTCCAAAATGCGCAGCAGTTAAAGCGGAATATCTATACTCCAAGAGCCCAGCGAACGCACCTTCGGTAATACTGTCACCTAAAAAATTAATTTTCATCTATTTTCCTTATTTCAGCCTAAACTTTATTGCGAAGCCCCCATTTCTCTCACAAGAGCGCGGTGGGGCATTATCTCTCTTCTCACCTTGTGTTTGAGATAACTATTTCCGATTCATATTAAATACTATATATCAATTTTTTCTCCTCGCCTTCCAACTTCACGTGAAAATATCCTTCTTGCTCCTGAAGCCGATGAACTCCATCTTTTCCTTTTAAATATATATACGCATTTTCAAAACAATTTTTAAGACAAATTTCTATTTCTTTGGAAGCCTTTAATTCGATATTTAGAACTCTACCGTCTTGCCACTTCGCACTTACAAGCACACCATTATAGGAGCGCAAATTTTTAAAAGAGCACTGCAACTTTTTCCATTCTTGCGGTATTGCGGGAAAAACATCCAAATATCCCTGATGCTCCTGTAAAAGCATTTCCTGTAATGCATCACAATACCCAAACAAACTTTCTAACGTAAACGGACGGTAATGCCATTGCGTAAAACCATAATTTTTAAAATCTCCGTTCAAGTGAAATCCATTATCCGCAACAAACCCCTTGCAAAACACACGCAATTTCTCATATGCCGCATTTCCATTATGCGCCATTGCATAAAGTTGTGCGCCCATTGCAAAGGAAAAGCCCACCCACCAACCTGTACCAAGTTGTTCTATGTGTAACAGGGTCTTTTCATAAATGCGTTTATGTTCTTCGGTGTCATAGTTAATCAAATGTAATGGATACATACACATAACGTGTGAAAAATGTCTATGCGATTCAGGGAGCCTTTGCGTAGGGTCTAACATGACAACCCCCTCTTTATCTATAGCTATTTCATCCAATTGCTCTAAAATAGCTATATATGCATCCGCATTATCTCCTAATTTGTTTGCATAAGAAATAAGCGTTTTATAAAGATATTTTATCAATGCCAAATCAAAGTTAGAGTTTGGCTTCAAATATGCTTCTCTCGTTGCATCATATATTTCAGGAGAGCTGGAAAGCGGTAAATACAATTTTCCATTGGATTCCTCCAACAGTTCCGAAATCGCTTTGCCTACACCCTGAAAATATGGATATGCGTACGACCGCAAAAACTCCTCGTCGCCCGTATAAAGATAATATTCATCAAAACTTTGTATCGCCCAAATGGTCATTGTCGGCGAAAAAGCATAATGCGCCCATCCGCCAATCGGTTTCCCGTCAATGGTTGAACAGGAAGGCAATAAAATACCGTTCACCCCAAAGAAATCCTTGGCAAACGCAGTAAAGGTATCTTTCATTTTCCACAAATAGTCAATAAAAACCTTACCTTCCTCCAAGCGGTTTGCCTTCAAAAACGCTTGATAAGAAAGTTGCGTGTTTGTATCATGATGATAATCCCCTTTCCAAGGGGGAATTTTTTCATTATCCGCCGTCCATACTCCCTGCAATGGCATGGGATAAAATCCCTTTCTTGAGCAGGAGGCAAACAAATACCACGAACGATAATACGTCTTTTCCAAAAGCTCGTCGGGGATAGAAAGCTCCGACCGTTTCCAATATTTTTTCCACCAGGAAATATGCGCCGTTTTTAGTTGAGAGTATCCGATTTTCGATGCGCTAAGCAATTCTTCTTTTGCCCTAGATTCCATTTGCAATACGTCGTCGCTTGTACCCGTCATAATGGTAAAGTATAATTCTTCACCATCTGCACGCGGCATGCGGTAAACCATAATCCCGTAACAAAAATCCGTCAAGGTCTTTTGCACGTAATAGGTAAAACCGCCTTCTTCTACCATGTCTGCTTGCGGATACTGCAAACCGCCACGGCTCTCCTGCTCCGAAATATATGCAGGCACGTGAAGACGCAAATGGTAATCCCCCTGCACGCGCGCTACCCCAACGTATTCCGTGGCGCTCATAAAAGACTCCACAAAAATATTTCTATCCTTGCAAGATATATGCGCCGTTGCCGTCCCTAAATCCACCTCCGAGAAAAGGTTATCAAATGATACACCAAAATCCAGCTCTATGCGCCCTGCCGTAATTTTAGTAGGATAAGCAAAATCCGAGCAAATCTTATCAAACAATCGCTCGTATTCTTCCCAATCCTCTTTACGTCCGCTTTTCACAAGCCGTACAAGATTTTTATAATGAAACCCTTCTTCTTTAGTCGCCGGATGCGGACGCATATCCCAAAGATCTACCCTATCAAGAGTAAAATGAAGGGGACCATCCCCATAAATCAAACAGCCGAGTTTCCCATTCCCCAAAGGTAAGGCTTCATCCCAATTTTTTATACTACTTTCATATCGAATGTTATATTTTTTTGTACGCATATCCATACATTCCCAAAACGCCTAGACTTCCACGCCTAACCAACACACAAAAAACTTATTCTTTATTAATCCATTTAATCTCGTAAGGCTTCAACGTTATTTCTTGCGCTCTGCCGTCCATATCATAGAAAATCGAAACTTGTTCTACATTCGTGTTGTTGGTTATAGCATATCTATCCCCATAAAAATGTGCTTCTGTGAGAGGATTCGTACAATAAGATTTTTTATCCATCTCCTCTTTGCCAGCCGTCCAAAGAATGGCACGGTACAAAAGCTTTGCATTCTGTGCGGAATAAGGCAAGCCCGTGATATAGAAACTTCTGCCCTTGCCGTACTGGTTCGTTGCCATCTTCACTTCGCCAACGTTGACCTTTCTTGTAAACCTATCAGAGAATACAATATCCACCACGTTCGTACCGTCTAGCGCAAAAATATTCTTCTTGTCCTCGCCGTAATCCACGGGTGTGTTAATTCCGTCCAAAATAAAGTGCTTGCTGTGTTTTTCAATATTATATTTATCTTCCGAAAGTGTAAAACCGCATTCTTTTTCCACGCCTAAAACGTCGGAAAGCTGGAAGAATTTCCCGTTTGCTTGATGTGCCGTAGGCTCACCTACGCCGATAAAGCCACCGCCGTTATGCACAAATTTTCTAACCGCAGTCAACACCTTTTCGTCCGTCCAGTTATCGCCGCCGCTCCACGCCGTGCCTGCATCGCCTGCGTTGATAACCACGTCAAATTCGTCAAGCCGGCCTACTCTTACGTCGTCAAAATTGATAAACTGCACGTCTACGGGCATACCGCTAAGTGCTTCATAAATACCTTGATAGGAATAATTCGGCTGATACCAAAGCTCATGCGCAACCATATGCGCCATCCAACTGCGCTTTCTGCCCCAAGTATTCAAAACTGCTACTCTCGCGAAGTTTTTCGGGGTCTGCGTCTTGACCGTATCGTAGATATAACGGAACTCATCGCATACCTGCCCCGCTCGTTCGATAAATTTCGGGAATTTTGCAGCAAGCTCTAAATACCCACCAAAACCAATTCTGTCGATGGGATTACGCATCATAGCCCTGCGCGCCGTCACCCAATTACGATTAAGTTCTTCCACCGCATTTTCTTCATTCCCCTCAAAGAAAGTATCGGGGAAGAAATAGGGCAAAAATCTGCCTTCGCGATATTTTACGTGCTGCATATCCGAAAGCATTCTCACCGTTACGCCACCGCCTACACTTCCTACGATTGCATCCAAATTTAAGTCTTTGAAATACTCGCCGTAAGGTTCTGTGCCTATCCAGCTATCCCCAAGGAACATCATCGCTTCTTTCCCTTCGGCATGGACAATGTCAATCAACTCGCGAACGGTTTTGGTAACGTACTTTTCCGTAAACTCCATATAATCAAGAAACTTCTTCGTGGGATTGACAAAGTTATTTTGATAGGTACCCTGCGCAACAATATCTTCTGTTTTGAGCGTATAGCCGTATTCCTTTTCAAAATCATCAAAAGCCCGAGGGCTTGCCGTCATTGGATACCCAAACCAGTCCACGTGCTTTTCCTTATTGATTTCATTAAACACCAAGAAGAAATGATACAAAAACGTCGTATATCTTACCACGTTTACGTTCTTATTCTCATCGCACCATTTACGCATATTGTCCTTAATATGCTCGAACGTAGCGGCATATCTCGGCTCCATAACCTTATGTTTTTCAATATTCCAGTTATTCGTTATGTAGTTATACATTTGAGTGGAATCCCAAAGGTTGATTGCAAAAAAGTTGACGGTGTATTCGTGATAGGGTTTCGTGTTCTCAACGCGTACCTGCCCCCCACCTACATATTCCCAAGAAAAGACTTCTTGCCCTGTCGTTCTATCGAAAACCTGCCAATATTTCTTGGGGTTTTCTTCATTGACTCCAAGTTGGTCGTGCGAGTACCCCTTCAAAAGGTCGATTACGAGCGTTTCTTCCGTAGCTAAAACGTACCCCGTCATCAAAAGCACGCTTTGCAATTCATCCGTGTGCTTGTCCGCCCAAGCGTTGTCGCCGCGCACGACGAAATAGGTATTATACACCTTATCCGCAATTTCCAACGCGTTTTTAGGCAAGTGCGTGCCGTCGCAATCACGTACCGCATCCGCGCCCCATAAATCTGCAATTTCCTTTGTTCCTTCCACGTAATTTTCATCCGTAGGAATCGTAATTCTGCCTTTTCTCATTTTTGTCCTCTACTTTCTCATTATGTATTTTTCCATAAATACTTTGTTTAGGAGAACAGCTCCCTGAGCTTTTTATTTCAAGGAGCTGTACTTCACCATTTTTCCGTTTAAGGCTTATTTGTTTCAATTCCACCAATTGTTACTTCCGTGGTAAGGATCTTCTTCCTTGTCATTTTCTCCAGGAATAGAGACGGTAACAATATCCTGTCTATCGAAAAGAAGAATCTCTATTTCCAATTCCAAATATTTTTTCATCGCGATCCCCCATTATTTTACAATCACAAACGCGCCATTCCCTGCGCCAAGCGTTACAGTAATAGACGTTCCCGTTTGCGTTGTTGCTACACCGTTTTGCCAGATTTCAACCGTTGTAGCCGTATCAAACGTCAAAGTCACGTCACCGCTGTTAGAAGTATTATAAGGATCCGTATAATTAACGAGCATATACGCCTCTTTCCCCGTATTCTTATGCGTAAATACACCCGTCAGAGTATCTACTGTCGAGGATACGTTGTTATATGATTCTTTGCTAACCATTGCGTTTGCCTGCGAACAAGCACTTCCAGTATCATTAAAATACGTCTTTTGCCAATTGTAATCCACATATGCTTCACCAAATGCAGCGACTTCGTTATTCACCGTCTTAGCCCAGTCGTACATAGCGGACGTTGCGCCCGTATAGAAGTTGACGAGTGCTTTCGTTTGATCTTCAGTATCACCACTAGCAGTATACGTATAATATACAATTTCTTGCGAACCGAATGCAAGCGCCGAATAAATTTGGAAGCGCAACTCATCAATTTCCGCGACCTTTTCCACGCCCGCCTCATCTTCTACCGTAAGCGATTGTACAAACGTACGCATTTCAACGTCATATTGCTCGCAATACTGCGCAATAAGTTGCAAATTGTACAGATGCTGTTCTTGAATATATCTGGAATTTAAAAACCCTAAATACGTTTTATTTCTAATCGGATAGAAGTCGAAACAAGCATATCCGAGTAGCGGCGCAAGATTTTCAAAGTAATAATCCAAATACTTCGTATACGTACCGCCAAGTTGCTCTGAGGTTGCGTAAGAAGGCAACAAATTGACAATCGCCTCGCCACCATAGAACGCATTATAGCCAACGTACTTATTATACAATTCGATTTGCGTTACCATCATTTGCATTTCTGCAATCGAAGGTTCGTCTGCGGCAAAGCTTCCTGCGTATGCGGGCGAGTCGATATATAACAACTCGTCATTGAACATATTTGCAATCAACTCTTCTGCAATTTCTTCCCAATTAGATTTTAACGTAGTACCGTTCGATTCATATAATTCAGGAGAAACTGCTGCGCGAACAAAATTATAGAAGTTTGCGTCCAATGCATAATATTCAAGCCCTAATTTTTCACAAAGTGCCAATGCGATTAAAGCATCCGTTTCCGCGCTTGCATTTCTACCCTCGTAAAGGGCAAGAACTTTCGTAAATCCTGCTTCTTTCATCAAACGGTATTGTTCTTCCGTGATCATATTCGCATTACCTGCGCTTCCGTTCCAATTCGCGGGAGGCATAGACGCATATGCAGTAAAATCAATCCCTTCCGTGCCATACGTCATTGCGGTATAATAGTCGATTAAAATTTCACTAAACTTAATCGAACCGCTTCCTGCTACGTCTACGATTGCAAAGCCCGTAGGTTGGTTAGAAAGTTGACCCAAGCCAACGTAACCCGTATCATTGATCTGTACCAAAACTTTCCCGTTTACGAGTACGGAGACGTATATGGTATTTTGCGTACTGTCTAACGTGATTTCTTTCAATAAGGTATGTCCGCTGTAAAGCGCAATACCCGAATTGTAAAGACGCAAATATTCTACGTAATCCGACGTAACGGAAAGCGCGATAACAACGTCTTTGTAATCGGTGATCGAATAAGTAAACTTCCCTTCCATAATCGCCATATTAGAAGGCATACCTTCAAAGCTCAATACACTGTTGCTTCTAATATAGTTTTCGGAATTCAAAATATGGTCGATTACCTGCTCGTTTGCAAGCATTTCGGCAAACTTGTTTTGTTCCGTGGGCAACTCTTCGGGAACTTCAGGTGCCTCAGGTGCTTCGTAATAGTACGTAGCGCAATTCGCATTATCCGTAAACAATTTGGATTTACCCGTATTAAAGTTGTCTGTATAGGTTACGCCGCCTGCCGTAATGGAGAAGTTATCTACCCAAACACCCCAATTTACCCCTTGGCCAGGGTTTGCGGACAAGAAGATATACGACGCGCCGCCAGATTGATACATGTCGCCCGAGAAATCAAAGGTTGCAATCACTCGGTTGTCGTTCATACCCGTTCTGGTAATCGTCAACGTCCAGCTATAATTAGATACCGTATACGTAAGCGTTACCCAACGATCTTTCCAACCGTAGTTATTCACCAAAATCTGATTGAGGTTTTGACTACCCGCCGTTGCGTCCGAACCGTCGTATGCGTCGCCGCTGTTGGAAGCTACGGGAGCAAAACCCCACCACCAGTTGTTTGCATTGGTAGAAGGAACATATACGTCCACTTTCACTTCCGTGATGGAAGAATAAGCATTGGTCGTAACGTACGATTTACCGGAAGAATAGCTCTTGAAATCAATGATTGCATGCCCCTCGCCTTCAACTTCGGGTTCTTCAGGAGCATCAGGCGCTTCGTAATGGTACGTTGCGCACCCCACGTTATCCGTAAACAATTTGGATTCGCCCGTATTGAAATTGTCGGTATAGGTTACGCCGCCTGCCGTAATGGAGAAATTATCTACCCAAATCCCCCAATTTCCAGCTCGAGCGGGCGTTGCGCCCAAGAAGATATAGCAGGTTGTAGAAGGCGCGGTATACGTATAGTTACCGTGGCTTTCTTCCACGCCCGTACGAGAAACCGACAGCGTCCAGGTCGTCCCTGATACCGTGTAGTTCAATGTTACCCAACGATCTTTCCAACCGTAATATTCTACCAAGATGTGATTAATATTCAGGTTGCCCGCTGTTGCATCAGAGCCCGTATAGGCATCACCGCCGTTTGTCGTTACGGGAGCAAAGCCCCACCAAGAATTTATTGCATTGGTGGAAGGAATATATACGTCCACCTGCATCGCCGTAATATTCGAATACGTCGTTGTCGTAATAAAGTCCTGCTTGCCTTCCGTCAAACCGTTAAAGTTCAAGATTGCATGACCTTCGCCTTCGGGTTTCGTCGTTTCACCTGCGTCAGGCGTTTCTTCCTCTCCCGTGGATTCTTCGTAATAGTACGTAGCGCAATTTGCGTTATCCGTAAATAATTTGGATTCGCCCGTGTTGAAGTTGTCGGTATAGGTTACGCCGCCTGCCGTAATGGAGAAGTTATCCATCCAAACGCCCCAATTTGCCCCTTGACCAGGGTTTGCGGACAAGAAAATATATGACGCGCCGCCAGATTGATACATACCGCCTGAGAAATCAAAGGTTGCAATCACTTGGTTGTCGTTCATACCCGTTCGGGTAATCGTCAACGCCCAGCTATAATTAGATACCGTATAGGTAAGCGTTACCCAACGATCTTTCCAACCGTAATTGTTTACCAAAATTTGATTAAGGTTTTGACTGCCTGCCGTTGCGTCCGAACCGTCGTATGCGTCGCCGCTATTGGAGGCTACGGGCGCAAAACCCCACCACCAGTTGTTTTCGTTGGTAGAAGGAACATATACGTCCACTTTTACTTCCGTAATGGAAGAATATGTATTTGTCGTAACGTACGATTTGCCGGAAGAATAACTCTTAAAGTCAATGATTGCATATCCTTCGCCTTCAGGTCTCGTCGTATCGACTTCTTCTTCGGGCGTTGCGCCAATCTCCGCGCCGCCTTCCGATTTTATAATCCCATACGTTACTACACTTGCGTCATGAGCTTTAAAGAATCCGCTTTCACCGTTGTTGAAATCTTCCGTGTAAGTCGTGCCGCCTGCGGTGATGGAGAAGTTATCCATCCAAATACCCCAATTTGCACCTTGACCGGGATTTGCGCATACGTAAATATACGACGCGCCGTTCGATTGATAGTTACCGCCCGAGAAATCGAAGGTTGCGATTTGTTGGTTATCATTCATACCCGTTCTGGTAATCGTCAACGCCCAGCTATAATTAGACACCGTATACGTAAGCGTTACCCATTTATCTTTCCAACCGTAGTTTGTTAAAATTTGATTGATATTTTGATTACTCGCAGCCGCATCCGAGCCTACGTACGCATCTTTACCGTTTGCATTTGCAACGGGTACAATACCCCACCACC
>JAFVQP010000193.1 GCA_017504735.1 Clostridia bacterium
ACTGTTCCATAATTCTATCTATATCCTATTACAAATTCTCCTTGTACCAAGCGATTGCTTCGTTTAAGCCTTTTGCAAAATCATAATCGGGATCATAACCGAGCAATTCTCTCGCCGCGGAAATATCCGCATTTGAGTGCTTAATATCCCCCTTCCTATCGGGTCCGAAATTCGGCTCTATATTCTTACTTAAAGCTTTCGTCAACGTATAATAAATATCAATCAAATATTCTCTGCCGCCATAAGCGATATTGTAAGCTCTACCCGCCGCCTCATGCGAAGCCAAACAAGCCTTCAAATTCGCTTCGATAACATTTTCAATGTACGTAAAGTCACGACTCTGCTTGCCGTCGCCGTTAATCGTCGGCTGTCCGTCATTCAAAAGCTGTTTAATGAATTTAGGAATAACCGCCGCATATGCGCCATTCGGATCTTGCCTACGCCCAAATACGTTAAAATAACGCATCCCATAAGTATCCAAACCATACAATTTCGTGTATAATTTCGCCCATTCTTCGTCGCAACGCTTGGTCAACGCATAAGGCGAAAGCAAATTCCCTTCTCTGCCTTCACGCTTAGGAAGATTAGGTTCATCTCCATACACAGAGGAAGATGAAGCATATACAAACTTTTTTACACCTTGTTGACGAGCCGCTTCCAACATATTCAGCGTCCCTTCAATATTATTCTTACAATAGAAAATAGGCATCTCAATGGAACGAGGCACGCTACCCCATGCCGCTTGATTAAGCACGTAATCCACGCCTTCGCAAGCCTTCATACAAGCATCAAGGTCTTTAATATCCCCTTTCATAAACTCGTAATTAGGGTTATCCAAAAACATATCCACGTTTGCTTGTTTGCCCGTAGAAAGGTCGTCTAAGCAACGTACTTTATAACCCATATTTAAAATTGTTTCGCAAAGGTTGGAGCCAATAAAGCCCGCACCGCCCGTTACCAAAAATTTACTCCCCTCGGGGAATTTTAAATGCTTATATCCCATTTTTTTATCTCCTAAAACCATACGAACGATCCATGCGACGCCGAGTATACGTGCGCCCCGTGTTCGTATCCATATTTATCATAATACTTTTCGTTGATTACCTCAATAACGACGTTTGCTTTCACCTTTTCAACGAGCGCAACCACGCACCCGCCAAGTCCAGCGCCGACAATTTCACTGCCAAGCACCCCATCCGTATCATTCAATACATCGCAAAGATAATCAATTTGCTGCGTAGAGCAATCGTATGCGCCACATTGTAAAGCGACGTCCTCATTTTGTTTTGCCAGCTCGTCCAACAGCTCGTCCGTGATTTTTGCGCCGCCCACTCTATCACCATTGTGGCTAATCTTCATCATTTCGCCAAGCTCTTGATATTTGCCTTCGTTTAAAAGCTGCATACATCTATCTGCGCGAACACACTCCGATATCCCATAAAGAGCAACACCTCGAAGCTCATACACCTCAGGAGCAACGTGCGTTGCAAAAATTTGTTTTATCCTATCTTTATATTCGGGCAACAAAGCTAAAATCGCGCCGCGTGTAACCGTTTCGGGAATAGCTTTAAGCATCTTGTAGATTTCACTGTAAGGTCTTACCTTTGCTATATCCCTAAACTCTATAAAGCCGCAATCGGGAAAGAGCCTTTTTATCAGCATAAATGCAAATTCATACGCCGCTACTTTCGCATTGAATTTGTCCTTACTCCCTTCCGATTTTTTCGCTTTCAGCATACTATTTGCCACAATTACGGCATACTTATCTGAAAAGCTTGCACTTTCGCCCACTTCAAAGGGCTTAAAGCTTAAATGCACAATGCGATTTGCCTCGCCACATTTCATTGCCGCGTGGTCACCTGCGCCCCCTCTTGAACCGACAAACCATTCACCTTCCCCACAAAGATTAATAAATTCCTTATTCGAAAGACTTAAGCCGTTCAGCGCAACAACCGCTTCCATCACCGCAACCACGATACTCGATGACGAGGACAGCCCTGCCGCCATGGGGATTGTGCCACTTGCCACCATATCCATACCACAAATGGCCGTTTCCGTTTCAAACTGTGCCTTGATTACCGCACTCTTTACATAGTTCGACCAACAACCGTTGCTTTCCTTCAGCTCTAGTACCACACGCTCGTCAGCAAGATAATCAAGCCATTTAGCATATTTCTTTTCACCCAATGTTTTTGCAATGGAAAAACTTTTTTCAGGGAATGCCGAGTCTATGTTTGCAATACGGATTTCATCATCTGTTCTACTTGCCGAAACAAAAACGATGTCCTTATCCGTCGCCATAACGTTGATACCACCGCCGCGATGGTCAATGTGCCGTCCCATCAAATTTATTCTACCAGGAGAACGGGTGATTACAATTTTTTGATCACCGCATTTCTCAATGAAAAACTTTAGCAAGCGGATATATCTATCCTTTTGCTCTTCCGCCTGTTCCCTATACAAAGACGTAAAGTTTTGGTCCAGTCCACCGTTTTGGATATCGGCAATAAACTGCGACGCCGTTCTCATAAAATATTTGCTAATATCACGAAGCTCAGTTTTAGTACTATACGTCAGCATGTCTTCCGCTGATGCGACCACGTGAATTGTTGCCTCGTTTGCCGTTGCAAACTTTTCAAGCGTATCGGTCAGATAAATTTCTCCTTGCGCATTATTATTGCCAAGTGTTTTGATAATTTCCACCGCGCGCGTTACGTCAAAACAATACAATCCTGCATTGGCATATTTTGAGCCGAGCACTTCATCCGCAGTAAATCTTCTACCGCAAAGAGTAATAGTAGCCTTCGGCTTGTTTGCTAAAGCTTTTTTAAGTACCTTTTCCGCTTTTTTGGGATTCAGCCTAATTTTTTTTAACGTTTGCACATACTCCTCTTTCGAAACCTCACCAAGCTTCATTAACGCGGCATCGGCAAATTCGACAACGCCGCAAGGCGTTTCGTCTATCGTGACGACTCGACCGCCGTTAAAGTTTGCCTCAATCGGTTGCACGCCCCAAACGGCTTTTGTCGTTTCCGCTTTTTTCAAAATATCACAGATGACGTGTGTTGCAATAATTTTATCCCCCATCGAAACGATAACCGAGCCTGTATACCCAACCGTTTGCAAAGCTTTCAATCCGCACATGGTTGCATGTCCCGTGCCTTTTTGTTCCTTTTGATAGGCGTAAATAACACCCTCTTCGCCGTCAAGCGTATCCATAACGGAATATGCTGAATGTCCGATTACGATTACGAATCGACTCACACCTGCTTCACGCATATTGCCGATAATTCTTTTTATTGTGGGAATCCCTGCACAGTCGAAACAAACTTTATTTTTAGAGTCGTCCTCCATACGGGTGCCTTTCCCTGCGCATAAAATTATTGCGGCTGCATTCATCATTAAAGTCTCCAGTACAAGTATCCCGCTTTTTCGTATTCTGTTCTATTCAACAAGCCTTTAATATCAAGCAATACTTTTTGTCCTTGACCAAAGAACTTGTCCATATCTGCCATCGTGAAATGTGCAAACTCATCATGCGCAACCGCCAACACAACCGCATCCATATCTTTAATTGTAGAAATATCTACAAACTCTACACCATAAAGATGTTTTGCTTCCGCTACGTCTGCCGTAGGATCTGCAATCGTAGGCTCAATGCCATATTCACGAAGTTCTTTTACGATATCGAAAATCTTTGTGTTTCTCGTATCGGGGCAGTTTTCCTTAAAGGTAAAGCCAAGAATGGCAACTTTTGCATTCTTAACTGCTTTTTCCACTTTAATAAGATTCTTTACTACGTTTTCAGCTACATATTTGCCCATATCGTCATTGATGCGACGACCTGCAAGGATAACTTGACTGTGATAACCAAGCTGTTCAGCCTTATACGTTAAATAATAAGGGTCAACACCGATACAATGCCCACCCACCAAACCAGGATAGAACTTCAAGAAGTTCCACTTTGTTCCCGCAGCCTCTAATACCGACTTGGTGTCTATTCCCATTTTGTTGAAAATAATGGAAAGTTCGTTCATAAACGCAATGTTTATGTCACGTTGGCTATTCTCTATTACTTTTGCTGCC
>JAFVQP010000194.1 GCA_017504735.1 Clostridia bacterium
CCACGATATGCTCCATCGTGACATTACCGCTGATGTACTTGTTTATGAACGCGGTTTTAGGCGTGGCGATTTAGTAATCTTAACTTGTAACTTGGATGGAGGTAAAACTATGGCAAAAAAATCGGTAACGTTTAGTTTTGATGACGGCGTGAAACAAGATGCTCCTTTTGTGGAATTGCTCAACAAATACGGCTTGAAGTGCACTTTTAACTTAAATACGGGTTTAGCGAATGAAAAGTGTCGTTGGGTGTATAAAGGGGTAGACGTTATCCACATGAACAAAGTGGATATGCTAGATTTGTACAAGGGGCACGAAGTCGCCGTACATACGCTTACTCATCCGTTTTTGGAAAAGCTGGACGAAGAGAGAATTTACAACGAAATCTATGGGGATAAATGCAATCTTGAGGATTGGTACGGCGAGGAAGTCGTCGGTATGGCATACCCTTACGGAACGTACGATGAACGAGTGTTGGAGATTATAAAGCGTTGCGGTATCAAATACGCGCGGACGACGAAAGTTACGCCTGAATTTACTCCGCAAGAGGATTTATTGCAGTTAAAATCCTCCTGCTGTTTTACCAGCCCCGAGCTGCCTGCTATTATCGAGCGTTTTTTGGGAAGCGAAAGCGATCAAAAGCAAGTACTATATATTTGGGGACATACCTATCAGCTTGGCGTGGATATGTCGTGGGAAGCTTTTGAAGAGATATGCAAAAAGCTCTCATCCGTGAAAGGCTTGCTGTTTGAAACAAACAAGGACGCGCTGTTAAAGGATTGAGGTGTTGAATATGGAAGTGATTTTGAGTGCCGCAAAGGAGAATATGACGGCTGCGATTCAAAAAGCGATTGACGAATGCTTTTTGAGTGGCGGCGGTACGATTGTTCTTGAAAAGGGGACGTACGAAATAGGCGGTATTCGTTTACGTTCGAACTGTACCCTGTATTTGAAAGAAGGGGTAAATTTGAAAGGCGTACGTGACATTGGAGCGTACAATATTTTGGCAAACGATGTGGTTGAGCCCGTGGGTGAAGAGTACAAAACGGATGTTCTTTGGACGCCACCGCACGTGAGAAAAACCTTTGATCATATGACGAAAGCGGGTAGTCGTTGGAACAATGCGTTGATTCGTATTCTCGATGCGCACGACGTTGCGATTATTGCCGAAAAAGGGGCAGTTATCGACGGTTCGGATCCTTATGATGAGTTGGGGGAAGAACGGTATCGCGGTCCGCACGGAATTGCTTATCATCATTCTAAAAATATCCGCTTTAAAGGGTATATAATTCGCAATACGGGCAACTGGGCGCACATAGGATATCAATCGCAAAATATCACCTATCAAAACATTGTGGTACAAGGCGGACACGACGGTATTCACAATTCTTCTTGTGATAATTACACGATAGAACATTGCGAATTTTATACGGGCGACGATTGTGTTGCTGGCTTTGATAATTACAACGTCGTCGTAAGGAACTGTATATTGAACTCTGCATGTAGCGGTATGCGTTTTGGCGGTGCTGATGTGGTGACGTTGGGTAATCATAGTTTTGACCGTGATGAAGTACAGGATTTTATACGAGAAGAGGAATGTTTGATTCGCCCTTATAATTATCCCAAAGGTACGCCCGGTAACGGTTATGTTATTTGTGATATAGGTAAAGAGAAGATTGGGGTTATCAGTTTAATGGGAAATGTATATCTCAGTAATTTGGTGTCCCCTTTTGAAGTGATCGATGATCTGCTTATGGAGATCAAAACGCAAGGTTGTAAAACGATCATTATTGACTTGCATGGTGAGGCAACATCGGAAAAAATTGCTTTTGGCCATTATGTAGACGGGAAAGTATCGGCAGTAATCG
>JAFVQP010000195.1 GCA_017504735.1 Clostridia bacterium
CTATTCTTCGTAGAGAAGATAATTAGAAACGTAGAATACAACAACGTTAGCGATAGTTGGCAGATATGCGTAAACTTTTGGCATACCAAAATCGAAAGGTTTAGGATTTCGTCAGGTGCTATCTATGAAACCAACTTCTTGAGTGAACTAAACAAGCATAAGATTACCATCAACCCGAAATGGAAAGACTGTATCGTGGATTACTTGCACGAATCTTATATGGATTGTATTTTCAATGGTAGGATTGAGTATGAGAATCATTGTTTAGGGTGGTATCCATTCCAAGGGCAAGAATACTACCTCTTTGATAAAACGGATTTTAACGGAGCGAAGGCAACGACTGACCGTGAAAAGATGTTGTTTCAAAGCGGAAATCGCGACGTGTATATGCATTTTTTGCAGGATACTGTATTCCCTTCGACGGTGTTGAGCCTTGCGCTCACCATCGGGTATTCGGCGGTTGTCGTTTCGAGATTGAGAAAAGAATTCGATTTAGGAACGATTATCGTTAATCTATGCGGTATATCAAGTACGGGTAAATCCACGGCGGAAATGCTGATGTGTAGCCCGTTTATGTGTCCCGAAATCAATGACGGGGAGTTAGGATTAAACCTTTCTTCCAACGCAACTCAAAACGGGTTGTTTGCGTCGATTGACGGCATACATGGTGTACCTTTTGTAGTTGATGATATTACAACAAACCCGAATATCAACCTTACGCAGTACATATACACGATTGCGGAAGGCAGACCGAAGGCACGCTGTAATAGTGACGGCACGCTTCGTGGGAATGGATTGGGTTGGAGTGGCGTAGCCATTACTTCAAGTGAATTACCAATCTTGCACCACGCAATGCAGAATCAAGGACTGAAAGTTAGAGTTTTGCATACGGAAGGAATACAATGGACGGAAGACGCAACACAAGCCGAACATATCAAAGAAGTTGTACGTAAAAACTACGGCTTCACAGGTAAAGAGTTTGCAGATTTCGTAGCAACAATCCCTATGGAAGACTTGAAAAAGGGTTTCAAAGACTCTTACGAGTATGTGAACGCGTTAATGGTAAAGCGTGATAATTTGACGTCGCGCTTGGCTAATAAATATGCCGCGATCCATTTAACGGCAGTACTTCTCAACCAAGCGTTTGGCTATGGCTTGTCGGAAAACGATATTATCGCTCGTTTCATTAAATGCGAGCAAGATGAGTTTGAAGCAAGAGATAACGCAACAAAAGGACTTGATTGCATTACTGACTTCATCTTACAAAACCAATCGCATTTCGATTGTTTCCTTCATTATGAGGAGAAACAATATCACGATACAATCTATGCGAAAGGTGAACACTATGGTAGAATCTTCAAGTATGATGACAAATGGAAGGTATATCTTCTTTCACACAAAGTCGATAAGATTTTGCTTGACAACAACTTACCCGAAATTCGAGCAATACGCAAAAAATGGGCAGTAAATGGATTTATTACTGAAATCGACGGCGAGCATACGGCTAAAAAATATACGTTCAATAAAGACGTTGGGCGTAAAAGATATGTATGTTTTGTCTTTGAAGGCGGTATTAGTATGCCCTATGAGGATTATACCCCTACGCAATCCAACGGCGAAAATGTGAAGGCGAATGTAATTCACGCCGAACCACCTAAAAGTGATTATGCAGTAGAAGATGAAGAAATTATCAACAATATGTTTGGAGGTGGTAATAATGAGTAAAAATTATCATTTGAATCGAAAAGAAGTTGTGCAGAAGAAGGGGCAAGTTGACTTGCCCTCTGCCGACAAAGAAACTGTGGCACAAAATAATATCCCCGATGAATTAAATAATCTCCTGTCGGTGATATTGAGTAAAAAGTATATAGGAGGCTATAACGATGAGAATGCTTGATAATGAAGAAATCATCGAATTACAGAGTAAATTAGCGGAGTTAAAACAAGAAAAACGGAATTGAGAAACTGCGCACGGCGATATATGCGCGTAAAAGTACGGAAGATAAAAATGAAAATTCCCTACCTACGCAAATTGCGCTATGCAAGGAATTTATAGACCGCTATGCGTTTCTCGAACTTACGGACATTTTCAAAGAAGATGACCGAAGCGGTATGTTTACGGACAATCGCGAGGAATATCAAAAGATGTTCGATAAGGTCAAAAAGCGAGAAATCGACGTTGTCGTAGTGATACGATACGACCGTTTTGGACGAAATATTAACAATGTCCTAACGGATATGGCACGTCTTGGTATGTATGGTTGCAGGTTGATTGCAGGTGATGCGTATTGTAAAAATGACACACCTGTTGGAGAATTCATTACGAATATCCAACTATCGCAAAACCAACTCTTTGCCCGTCAAACGGCAAGCAACGTAATGCAAGGCGAAATCCATAACGTGAAAGAACGGAAAGTCCGCAGGAAGCGCACCACCCTATGGATTAAAAGTGGTGGCAAAGCGTTTCGAAATAGATGAGAGCGAAGCCCCTGCAATAAGAACTATGTTCGACCTAATCGCAGACGGGAAAAGTTATAAAACTGTAATTGACACTTTGACCGCGCAAGGCTATCGCACCCGAAAAGGTAGAAAATTTAGCAACTCTACCCTTAATGCATTGTTGCGTAACGACAAATACTACGGCACTTATGTCTACAACCGCAAAGGTGGAAAACGTAAGGATAATCGTGTATTGATTGAAAAATTTGACGAAGTGCGCAACGCTAAGGCGATACCTGCCATTATAAGCAAGTCGCTTTTCGATAAAGTTCAAGCCATTCTCGACGGTAGAACTGTCTGCCGTCCGCAATTAAACAAACACCCCGAATACATATTGACGGGTTTCCTCTACTGTAAATCGTGTGGCTCAACAATGAGTGGTGAATCCAATATCGGTGGAAGAAATAAAACCCGTACAAGAACGTATGTCTGCCCCAAGCGCAAGTCAAAGGCACGGAAAGGTTTGTAAAACAAAGGCGATTAACGCCGTTTCGCTTGAAACGGCAATCAAAACCGTATTGACCGAGAAAATAAATGATTAC
>JAFVQP010000196.1 GCA_017504735.1 Clostridia bacterium
ACTCGTCGCGGCGACTTTTTATGCAATTTCCCTGCAATTCATTCATAAACTATGTAAAAATGTAAACAATTATCAAAAGATGATAAAAAAATCAACAAAACTAACAAATTTGAGGAAAAAACAAAAAATTGCTTGCAAAAGTGGTGCATATATGATATAATGCATAATGTATAATTCTATCATTATATATTTTTGTAGTAAAAGCAGTGATAGAAGCCAATTTCTTTAGAAAAAATAAATCTTTTTGTTTAAAAGGAGTTTATGGATATGGAAAAAATGGAACAAAAACAGGCGAAATCGATTTACGAAGCGCCTAGTGTAGAAGTGTTGCATTGGGGATATGATGTTGCATGCGATATCTTGGACGCTTCTACGGACGTCGGTGACGAATACGACTGGCAGTGATAAGGAGGGCGGATATGAAGATTTTTAACAAGAAAAACTTTAAACGTACTTTATTATCTTTTACGTTAGGTGCGGCATCCGTTGCTTGCGGTATCGCAGGCATTGCGCTGAATAAGAGTGTTGACGCAAGTGCGGCAACCTTGAGCGCTACACAGTATCAAACGGACGGTGCGTCTATCCGTGTATTTAAAAAGGCAGCCTCGGGCGATTTGGTAGAAACCGATAAGTCGGGTATCCGTTTCCACGTGGAAATGGGGAAAGGCTATGCATATGAAGGTACGACGCTTGTAACCGAAGAAAAGAGCGAGAAAAACGGCTCGTTCAAGCTGGCGGAAGGGTATAAAACCTATACCTTGATTATCCCCAGCCGTTTGCTTGGTGCAAACGATTTGACGGTGGATACGCCTACGGTTAAAATGTTGGATACCACCGAATATTGGTATGCGGATAAGGATGGCAATCTCGAATCGGTTGCGTACATTTACAATATTCCCGATACAAAATATACGGACACCTTTGCGTTCCGTGGGATTATTTGTAAAGTAAACGAAGACGGTACGGAAACGAAGATTGCTGAAACGGATATTGCCGATAGACAGCTTTCCTACGTGGCAAAGCGTGCGTATAACGATACGATGGATCCTTCCTACTTGTATTGGGCAAAGGACGAGGATTTTGAAGCGAATGCGGCGGAAAAAATTAAAGAATTTATCCCCACCTATACCCTCGTTTACAACGTAAACGGTACGGAAAAAAGCGAAGAAGTACTTTGGGGGGATACGCCGAAAGCAATCCCTTCGTTTGACGTAGCGAATGACCCTCACCTTGAATACGCTGCTACGTGGTTCGATGCTGAAAGCAATAAAGAATTTGACGTAACGAGTGCGTTGAGCTACGATACGTCCCGCACCATTAATTTGACGCATGCGTCTACGATGGACTTTAAGTTGACGGGTGTAGCCGATTATAATAACTTCACTGTAAACGGCACGAATTATAGCGGTATTAAGGTATATGCAACGTTGCCCGTAGGTGATTTCTATACGGCTGATGAAATTGCCAACGGTACGGATAAAATGGTAGAAATCGCCAAAGGCGCAGTAAAGGTAGATTACGAAGGCAGCGGCAGTTTTAGCGGTTTGCAAGGTGTTTGGGCGTTGTTGGAAGGCAAAGGCAGCGGTGCGCAGATGCGTCTTATCTTTGCGTTTGACAGCTCCACAATGCGCAACGGGGACAAATTGATCCTTCGTGACGACTCCGTTTTCTATGCGAAAAATATTATGTATGCATTGACGGAAGAATACACCATCGATTATCAATGCGACAGCGCAGGCAACGAAGATTACGGTGTATTCCTTGGCTACTTACATAACTCGGACGTTGAAATAATGGAAAACTGGGACGAATTCAAAGACGGAACGCGTTTAAGAATCCGTGTAACCTTCAAGAACGACCTGTTGATTAACAGCGATTTCGAGTTTAAGTTTGACGGGGCGTTACCCGAAGGCTACGAATATGCTGTTTACACGCAGTGTAACGATACGGGCGTAAAAACCCCGATTACGCAAGGTTACTATTATTGGAACGAAGGTGAACATACCATTCTCGAATTGGATGGCTATGCTTATCACAACAACGATGAATTGTACGGCGCACCCGGTACGAAGATTGTACAAAACGGCGGTTACTACATTTTTGAAGATGCTATGTACGCATATTATAATGGTTCGGCATGGGTAAACGGTTCCCCAAAGGGTTCGTTTGGTGCAAACGCCTTCGAGTGGAGGGGTTGGGATGCAACGGATACAACCGAAATCCGTTTCACCACCAATAGCAACACCGCGTTGATTGAGGGTGGTGCGACCAATCGTTGGTTTGACAAGGTTGTTCCTATGAAATCTGAAAATATGTCCGATACCGAACCTTATGCGGTTTACTTTACGGACGTGGATGGCAGGAAGACGGAAATTACCGACTTTATGTATCATGGTCAAGCGGCTGGCTCTGGTTACAACCACATCTTTGCGTTTAAGAACTTCAAGGGTACGAAGCCTGGTCAAATGGTAACCGTCATCGGCGGAACCCGTTTCTGGGCAGGCGCTGAATATTTCACCGCAACGGAAACGATGAGCTTCTACTTTAATGGTAGAGACTGGATTGCAAACCATGCGAAAGCGGCTGATGAAACCATTGCGTTTGCAGAGTATATAGATCATGGCTACAACTACTTTGAGGTTGGGCTTAACAAGCTTCGTTTGCATTTTGCAAACGAGAAGTTTAACGGTGCAGGTGCAGGGCTTTATCTTGAAAGCGGCAGTGTCAAGGTAAATAATACGGCGTACACGAATCTTCATTATCACGGTAGTGGCAATAAGATTTTTGAAATCATCGGCGACGCTAACAACGCAATCGGTAAAAATGCGTTTGCGGACGTATTCACGATTGAAAAGGGTACCCGTGTTTGGATGAATGGCCATTGCTTGGAATTCACGGATGAATGGAGCTTGACCTACATCGGCGAAGCGCTTAGAGATAGCAGCGGCAATAAATATAAGTATGAATGGGTTCGCAATAGCCAGAATATAGAGGTTAACAAGAACAATATTGTACGTTTGTATAATGTGGACGACGCCGCAGGCGGCGAAGTTCGTTTGGAGTTGACTGCTGGCATTTTGACCAACAGTTACTATGGCTTTGCTGCGGTAGATCCTGCAAAGGGGCTTCCTGTTGTAAACGGTAAAACCTTCTCTGATACAGCGTTCTCTTACGCTAATTCCAACAATTTGATTGCTGTCCGCGGCGGTGAATTCGGGCGCCACGACGGCGATTATATTAAGATCCCTAAGGGTTCGGTATGGTGGACGACGCAAGGTTCGATTACCTTCACGGAAGAAATCTTCTATACCTATGAAAATGGCGCTTGGGTAACGGGCGATCGCCGTGCAACGGCTGACGTTACGGTAGAAAATGCAACCGTTACGGGCTTGGATCACCTTGTGGTTGGTAAAGTATATCCCTTCACGGTAACCCCTGCGGACGGTTATACGGTAGCATCCGTAACCATCAACGGCGTTGATACACCGATAACGGCAAACAACGTATATAACTTGGTGGCACAAACGACCAACGAAATCGTGATTGCGACGTTGGAAGGCTACAACGTTACGTTCAATATTGAGGACGGCGCTACTGTAACAGCAAATGGCAGTGCCATCACCGATGGTATGATTAAGGCGGTTGCAAGCGGTGAAACGCTTACCTTCTCGGTAGCGGTAGATGGTTGTAGACTTGATGCTGTAAGCGGTGCTACGGATAACGGTAATGGCACTTATACGGTATCGGCGGAAGGTACGGTAACGATTACGACGGTGAAGCAGTGGACGGTAAACTACAATATCCCTGAAAACGTTACGGCAATTCTTAATGGTGCAATCCCTGTATCTGGTGAAGGCAGTATTACGGTAGATGAAGGCACGTATTCGGCTACTATTTCTGCAAACGCTGGTTATATCTTGAAATCGGTTAAGGCTAACGGTGCTGAATTGACGGCAACGGGCAACACTTATACCATAAACCTTAACAGCGATATTACGCTCACGGCGGAAGTAATCGACCCGATCAACGTAAGCAATTCGATGGTATCGAGAAAAGTTTACTATCTGGAAGATGTTAAAAACGATGCAGGTGAAGTAACGCAGACGTTTAGAGGTATTCGTATCTACTTCGACCCTGAAAAGGATGCAGAGCTTGCGGCGGTTACTGGTGGTAACTACGGCATCACAATGACGGGTAACGTATCCTTAACCATGAATGGCGCACCTGCAACGCCTGAGTATTATAGCTACTTTGGTTTGATTGACGGAACGCAACACCAGGCTCTTGAAGTGCGTTTTGACTTAAGAGAGTGGAAGAACGGCGACAAGTTGGTGATTGAGCAAGGTACGTATTTCTCCTTCAACGGCACGTACATCTATTTCGATGAAGACGTTTCGGCTGAAAACTATACGGTAACCTGGAACACCCCTGCAAACGCAAACGTTATTGTAAGGGCAAATGCTGAATATCTCCAAGATGGCGAAAAGATGGGCGGCGACGTTTCGCTTAAGACGAACGCAATGGTATTGAAGGGCACGACGCTTACCATAACCGTAGAGCCTGAAACGAATTATGAGGTGAAGGATATAACGGTTAACGGTACGTCTATTGGTGTACCTAGTGGGACCTATCAAGTATCGGGTGAAACGACAATTTCTGCGACAACAGCGAAACTGTCCTATGCGGTTACATGGACTGACCCTGCGAATGCAACAATTTCCGTAACGGCAAATGGCGCAGCGATTTCGAATGGCGCAATGGTTGAAGCTGGCACGACACTTACCGTAACCGTAGAGCCTACTGCAATCAAATATGCAGTATCCTCTGTAAAGATTAACGGTGAAGATAAAGGCACAAGCGGTGTTTATTCGTATTCAGTAACGTCAGCTGTTACGATTGAGGCAGAAGTTGCCGAAAAGAGTGATGATGCGAAAAAGGCAGAAATCTTTGAAACTATTAAGGGCGATATTGCCAAATATACAGGCAGTACCTTAACGGTAGATGAAAATGGTAACCTTGTTTCGAATGGGTCGCGAACATCTATTCAATTTACCAATGATTTCTTTACGTTGTTAAATGAGTATGGATATGAAAGCATCGAATTCGATATGAGTAAGACATCAGGGCAAACAAGTAATAATTATTATTATCAAACGTCAGCTGGTAATACCGCGTTTATATCTGCAGCTAGAGGTGCAAAAACACAGACGAAGTCTAACGTTTCTATAAGTAGTGCTGTAACTTATAAAGCGCAGTATAAGACGAGATCGAATGGGACATTGAGAGACGATAGCTCTACTTGGACTTTGAGTGGCATTTCGTTCAGCTAAGGTTGTAAAAGTGAAGTAAAATAATTTTCCCCTCGCGGAGCAATCCGCGAGGGGTTTTCCTTTATATAGGCTCCCTTGTGTAAAGGGAGCTCCGCTGTAAGCGGTGAGGGATTGTTGAAAAAAGGCAAACCCCTCCGTCACCTGCGGTGCCACCTCCCCTTATAAATAAGGGCAGGTTTAGGCTCCCTTGTGTAAAGGGAGCTCCGCCGAAGGCGGTGAGGGATTGTATCCTGCAAAAGTATAAAGAATTTTCAAAAATCCTATTGCAATTTTAGGGGAATTATGTTATACTATATGCAATTATTTACGAAGGGGTAATACTATGACCGAGCGCGAGAAAATGTTTGCAGGGAAAATTTACGATCCTTTTTGTGAAGGAATGCCCGAAGAACGCACAAAGGCGCATAAGTTGTGCCGTTTGTACAATAAAACGGACGAAACACACGCAAAAAAGCGTGAAAAAATCTTAAGTAAACTTCTCCCCAACCGTGGCGAGGGTGTATATCTGCAAGGGCCGATTTATTTTGATTTTGGCACGAATACCACCTTTGGTAAGGGCAGTTATGCCAACTTTAACCTCACCGTTTTGGACGAGGGGAAGGTGACGATTGGCGAATCGGTGTTTATCGGGCCAAACGTGTCCTTCTTAACCCCCATTCACCCTTTGCGTTACGAGGATAGAAACGCCTTTTTCAATGAAAAGACGGGCTGTGTCACCAACCTCGAACGCGCAGGTGCCATCACCATCGGGGACAACTGCTGGATTGGCGGCGGAGTTGTTTTCTGCGGTGGTGTAACGGTGGGCGCAGGCTGTGTTATCGGCGCAGGCTCGGTGGTAACGAGGGATATTCCCCCCAACTGTATTGCGGTGGGCAATCCTTGCCGTGTTTTGCGTGAAATTACGGACGAGGACAAGCTTTCCGCTCACCCGGAATACTTTGCACAAGAATAAAAATTATATTTAGAGAGGTATATATATGGAAAACGTAATCATTTGTAACTGTAAGCAGGTAAGCTACGCGGATATCGAAAAAGCACTTGCAAACCACAACAAAATGGAAGACCTTTTAGAGGTTTTTGCCGACGTACAGCGCATTACGCATTGTTCGACGGGTTGCGGCGGTTGCCACGATAAGGTTCTTGACGTTATTTCCTTGATTATGATGGGTTAATGGCGGTAAAACGCTTTACCCTTGAAAAAGTGTACTGATTTTGACGAGATGAACGGGCAGATGCAAGAATTTTTCCCCGACGGAACGCCGATTGACGGTTGGTTTTACCAAACGGACGTACCCACGTTGGAAAGCTTGGGGAAACCGTACGTAATCACCGATTACGGAGTCGCGGACGACGGTAAAATTTACACCCAAGCCCTGCAGGGCTTGATTGATACAATCGCTCAAAACGGGGGCGGTGTTTTGGTTGTCCCCGAAGGGGTGTATTACACAGGCGCGCTGTTTTTTAAGCAGGGCGTGCATCTTTACGTGTCCGAAAAAGGCGTCTTGAAGGGGAGCGACGATATCGCGGATTATCCGCTTTGCGAAACCCGTATCGAGGGGGAAACTTGTACATATTTCCCTGCGCTTATCAATGCGGACGGTGTGGACGGATTTACGATGTGCGGTAAGGGGACGATTGACGGCAACGGCGAGCGTGCATGGAAAGCCTTTTGGTTGCGTTTTCGGTGGAATCCCAAATGCACCAACAAGGACGAACAACGTCCACGCTTGGTGTATTTGTCGAATTGTAAAAACGCAGTAATTGCGGACTTGCACCTGCAAAATTCACACTTTTGGACAACGCATATCTACAAATGCAATCGTGTAAAGTTCCTTGGTTGTCATATTTTCGCACCGCGCGCACCCATCCCTGCCCCTAGCTCGGATGCCATTGACATTGACGTATGCACAGACGTGCTTGTGAAAAATTGTTATATGGAAGTCAACGATGATTCGGTGGTCTTAAAGGGCGGGAAAGGCCCTTGGGCGGACGAACAAGCGGAAAATGGCGCAAACGAGCGGATTTTGGTGGAAGATTGCGTCTACGGTTTTTGCCACAGCGGTTTGACCTGCGGGTCAGAATCGGTACATAACCGCAATATCCTGGTGCGCCGTATCAAAGTGAATAATATCATGCAGTTGTTGCATTTGAAGCTCCGTCCCGACACCCCTCAGCATTATGAATATATCACGATTGAGGATGTGGAAGGGACGATTGAGGGGAACTTTATCAACGTCAACCCTTGGACGCAGTTTTTCGACCTTAAGGGGCGCACGGATAAGCCGATTTCTAAGGTGGAAAAGGTGACGATAAGGGATTGTAAATGTGCCTGCAATACATTCTTCAATGTGTATAAAAACGAAAAGCAATATACCATGTCCGCGTTTAACCTTGAAAACTTGCAAATTAAGGCGAAAAATAAGGGCAATACTTTCGACGTAATTGACGATATCACGGTGAAAAACGTAAAGGTAAAAATAGTGTGAAAATAAAGAACGCATTTCGCTTAGCGATTTGCGTTCTTTTCTATTTTGAAGTGAAATTTATAGTATTTGATAGGTTAGCGCACTCTTTTTGCATAACAGCTTGCGCATTCGTTGGTACCGATTTCATTTGCTTTTCCGCAATGGCAATACCAAACGGTAGCATTTTTATTTATTGTAGCATTCTTGTTAACGGGTGGGGTGGTAGCAGATAGCGGAAGTGGCTTTAATAAGTTGTCTGGGTTGCTGAAATTACAGAACCCACATGTTCTTGTATCAGTTGTATGTTTACAATTCATACAGGTGTAGGGTTGGTATTTTCTAATAATTGGGGTATAGCCCGTGTTACCCCTATATTCGCTTGCATTGCTTGGTAAACATGCGAGAATAATCAAGGCAATCCAACTAAGGAAAATGCCCCCGACAATCCATCCACCAACACTACGTTCTTTGCGCGCCGCCATGATACCGCAAATTACTGTGGCTACGATGTTTAAGATGAGTGCAAGAATGGATATGACGACGATAAAAGTGATAGAACTCTCCAAATCGTTGTTGTATGATGGATAGTAACTATTATACATAATATCCCCCCTTTTTTTATGGATGCTATATATAGCATAATATATATTTATATAAATATCTTACCACACCATTTGGTGTGAAGTCAAGCATTTTACACCAAATGGTGTAAAATATAGGTATGGAAAATAAATGGATGAACATATTTGCGGAAAATTTAAAATCATTGATGGGGGATATGAGTATCTCGGAATTTGCGAGAAAGGTGGATATTCCACAGCAAACCATTTCGAGGTATTTACTTTGTCAAAGGGAAATCACTTTGACAAATCTTTGCAAAATAGCTGATTATTTTGGGGAAGATATTGACTATTTAATCGGTAGAAAGGACTAAAAAACACGGCTGAGGTTTCAGCCGTGTTTTTGTATGAGAAAACCGCGGTTTGAAAGAACCGCGGTTTGTATTTTTAGTTAAACTTTTCTTTTGCGGTGTAGTGCGTATGCAACAATTCGTGTGCCTTGTGGGAGTTGGGTTCACCCAAGAACTCATCATACAATGCAATGATTTGAGGGTTCTTGTGCGACATACGAAGTGCCTTCGATTCGTCTTCCTGATACAACGCCGCAGCACGCTTTGCCTTGTAGGTGTCAAGGATATCTGCATCTTCGTTGGGCAAGAAGCAAGGTCTTACGTAAGGTTGACCACCGCCTGCGATACAGCCGCCAGGGCAACCCATGATTTCGATGAAGTGGTATTCGCTCTTGCCAGCGCGGATATCGTCA
This sequence comes from Clostridia bacterium, assembly GCA_017504735.1. The sequence continues at coordinate 9,119 of JAFVQP010000196.1, forward strand.
AGCAACACTTTCGCATTCTTCATGCCGTGCGCAACGGCAACTTTCACCGTGATACCGCCAAGGTCATACGCCGCTTCCTTGATACCTTCAAAACCACGAACAGCCGTCAAATCCGCTTTTTCAAGGTCTTTACCCGTCAATTTCCATGCCGCCGTACGAAGCGCCGCTTCCATAACGCCGCCCGTCGTACCGAAGATAACGCCTGCGCCCGTGTATTCGCCCACGATATCGTTGTCGAATTCCGCATCGGGCAACTTCACGAAGTTGATACCCGAACGCTTGATGAGTTTCGCAAGCTCTCTCGTCGTCAATACAGCATCTACGTCAGCCAAACCGTTTACGGACAATTCAGGACGAGCCTTTTCCGATTTCTTTGCCGTACAAGGCATAATCGAAACGACGAACATATCCTTA
>JAFVQP010000197.1 GCA_017504735.1 Clostridia bacterium
ACGAAAGGCGATGATTGGTATCAAGACGACCAAGGCGTAAACTACGATGGTTACTACAACATGGTATTTGACAAGGCGGACGGTGATTATACCGCTACCTTGACGAAGATTAATTACAGCCTTTACAGCGAAGTATCCTTCGGCTTATACGTAGGGTATCCTGAAGGCGCGGCAATTTCTGTGACGATCAACGGTCAAACCTGTTCGACGTTAGATGGTTACTACGTAGTAGAAATTAACGGCAAAAACTTGAATATCCACAAGATGAACGAACCTGAAAACGTACTCTTGACGGCAACGCTTACGGACGCGCAGTATAACGGCACGGAAGCTCTTACGTTGAACGTTACGGAAAGCGGTTGGAGTAATGTTCAAATTTCCCATATCTTGGGTACGCTTGCATAAATCAAGAAACCATCTTAATGGATTACATGGTGGAAAAGTCTTGCGCAGGAAACTGCGCAGGACTTTCCGCCAATTAAAAAACTCGCGTGTATATACGTGCGCAATGAGAGTTGAAAAAATATTTAGGAGTTGACTTTGCATGAAAAAGGTCAAAATACAAAACTGGCAGTTAGAGTTTGACGGGCGTACTATTCCCGCTAAAGTGCCAGGGGATATTACCATTGATTTGTATAACGCAGGGATTGTAAAAAATCCCTATTTCGGGGACAACCAAAAAGAGAACGATTGGATTCCCCGTCAGGATTTTACGTATATTACGGAAATCGAAGCGGACGATGATTTGTTGGTGCAGGAGTCCGTTCAGCTTGTCTTTAACGGCATTGACGTATATGCGGACGTTTACTTAAATAATCAGTTAATCGGCAGTACGGACAATATGTTCCTGCAATACCGTTTTGAGGTGCGCGACGTTTTGAAGAAGGGGAAAAACTTCCTTCGCGTTGAAATGAAATCCACCTTGAACAAAATGGATACCTTTGATACGACGGGGTATTTCGCGATATTCAACCTGAAGAGAATGTTCGTGAGAAAAGCGCAGTGTCATTTCGGTTGGGACTGGGCTCCGAAGATTTGCGCCTACGGTATTTGGGAAGACGTATATCTTGAATATGGTAACAGATGCCGTATCGACACCGTCTATACGGTAGCGGACGATAAAGGGAACGTAACGCTGTTTACCGAACTCAATTATAACATTTTCATCACCAAGGATAATGACCAGAAAAAGGTAAATCTTGTCTATGCTGACGAGCAAGGCGATACGTTGCATTATTATGTGTCCAAAACGCCTTATGGCAACGATTATCTCAAAAAATCGGTAAAAGTAACGGGTAAAAAGAATTTTGGTTGCTTTACGCTGAATGATTTTCAGCTTTGGTGGCCGATCGGTTACGGCGAACACCCCTTGTATAATTACAAGGTAGAGCTGGAAAGAAACGGTGAAATCGTACATACCGAAACGGGTAGATTTGCATTCCGCACCGTACAGCTTGTAGAAGAACCGAAAGGGGATTCGCTTTTAGGCTACGAATTAAAAATCAACGGAAAAGCGATATTTGTCCGTGGCGCAAACTGGATTCCTATCGAATGCTTTACAGGTGTTGTTGAGGACGAAAAATACGATCGTTTGACCGACCTTGCCAAAAACGGCAATTTCAATATGCTCCGCGTTTGGGGCGGCGGTATCTATGAAAAGGATATCTTCTATCACCTTTGCGACGAAAAGGGCATTTTGGTATGGCAGGATATTATGCTTGCCTGCGCGGATATTCCGGAAGACAAACCCGATTGGGTGGATAATATGCTTCGAGAAATCGAATACCAAGTGAAGAGATTGAGAAATCACCCTTCGCTTGTATACTGGTGCGGCGGCAACGAAAAAACGGGTAGCTGCGGCAGACACATCACCAAAGGCGATTTCTTCGTAAATTGCATTATGCAGGGTTTGATTGCGCACTTGGATAAAACTCGCCCCTATGCTCGCCAAAGCCCTTGTAGCTGGACGGACGTAGGTAACGATATTTCGTCGGGCGAAAGCCACCACAACTCGTTTGAAAGAAGTCTTTTGGAAGGGGTGGACAAATACAGAAGCTTGGTTTCTGAAAAAATCGTACCGTTTATCTCCGAGGCTGCGCTGATGGGGCCGAACACGGTGGAAACGAACAAGAAAATATATCCTGCGGATAAGCTGTGGCCGATGAATGAGCTGTGGGATGACAGATTGATGGAGAACCCCTACGGCATCGTACCGCTGACCTTTGCGCAAAGACAAATGAAGTATGCGGAAGATACCTATGGAAAGGTAAAGAACCTTGAAGATTTCACTGCAAAAGCGATGCAGGTACACGCGGAAGCGATGCGGGTGGAAGCAGAATTTGCTCGTTCCAACGAAGGGATTACCGCAGGCTTTATGAACTGGATGTATTCGGACATTTGGCCTTCGGGAAGTTGGTCGGCGATTGATTACTGGTGCGAACCCAAGCAGGTTTACTACCAAATGAAACGCTCGTATGCGCCCCAGCTTATTACGTTTGTGGAAAACGGAAAAGGGGAAACGGAGCTTGTCGTTGTCAACGATACGCTTAATCCCTATTCTACGGCAATCCGCTACGGGGTAAAGACCTTGGACGGAACGGTTTTGTACGAAGCAAACACGGCTGTAAACGGACTTATCGGCGTATACAAAGAAAAGGTGAATTTCGATTGCAACAGAGCAGACGTTTATCTCTTTGCAGAATACGCTCAAAACGGCGAAAACGCTTCGGTGGTATATTCTCCCAAGCTTTGGAGCGGTGTGCGTTTTACCAGCGATTACGAAGTAAAAACGGAGAAGCTTGACGCTTGCTCGGTAAAGGTTACCATCAAGGCGAACGCGTTTGCGAAATCGGTGTTTATTTCGATGAAGGACAACTACAAATACACCTATTCCGACAACTATATTGACGTAGAGGCAGGCAAGGAAAAATCGGTGATTATTACGGCAAGCGAGCCTATTGACGAAGCGCAAATCACCGTAACCGACTTTGCCAAGATGACGGTGTGATATGAAGAAATACAACGTAAACGGAGTAGAGTTTTTCGACTGGAAAGGTAAGCCGTACTGCACCATCAATCAATGCGGTGTAGAGGCGACCTACCCCTTTGAAAAACCGCAAACGGAATTCCCCATACAAGCCGTTTTGATGGACTTGGACGGAACGACGGTTATCAGCGAAGAATTTTGGATTTACCTCATTGAAAAGACGGTCAAGCAAATTTCTTCCCCCGATTTTCGTTTATCGGAAGAAGATACACCGTACGTATCGGGCTTTTCCACAGCGGAACACTTGGAGTATTGCTTAAACAAATACAAAATCCCCAAGACGGTGAACGATGCGTTGGAAGTCTATCACAAGACGGCGCGTTTCGAGCTGAACGAAATCATGGAAGGCCGTGGAAACGTGGACGCATTCAAACCGAGAGAGGGCTTGAAGGAATTTCTTGATAGCTTGAAAAAAGCAGGGATAAAGATAGGGCTTGCGACCAGCGGTTTGGATTATAAAGCAATCCCCGAAATCCTTTCCGCATTCCGTATTTTAGACATGGGCAATCCTATCGAATTTTACGATGCGATTATCACAGGCGGCAGACGTAAGGGCGAAGGGGAATACGGCACGATCGGTGAAATGGCGGTCAAGCCTCATCCTTGGATTTATTCAGAACTCATCGGCGGCTTGAACGTAGATAAGAAACACGCAATCGTTATCGAAGATTCGTCGGCGGGGCTTTTGTCAGGCAGACTTGCAGGGATGAACGTCATCGGTTTTAACGACGGGAACCTTATCCAAAGCGGTTTGCACGAAGAATGTATCGCGATGGTGGATACGTTTGAAGATATTATGCAATTTTTACAAATCAAAAAATGAGAAGTCATAGGAGGAAAATATTATGAAAATGAAAAGATGTATGAGCGTTCTTTTGGGCTGCGCATTGTTGTCCAGCTCGTTGTTGGCGACGGCGTGCGGCGGTCAACTAGAAGGCACGGTGGAAGTAGAAGGTAAAACGACGATTCAGGTTGCAGGCTACGATGCAGGACTTGGCTTAGAATGGTTGAGGGACGCTGCAAAAGACTTTGAGGCAAAATATGCAACGGAATCCTTTGAAGACGGTAAGGAAGGTGTGGCAGTTGTTGTAAGCGGATGCGAAGGCGCGGACATGATGATCACCAAAAACTTGAACAAGGACGTGTACTTTACTGAGTTGTTCGACTATTATTCCTACGTAAACAAGGGTTTGGTTGCGGATATTTCGTCGGTTGTAACCGATTCGCTCAGCGCGTTTGGCGAAAACACGACGGTAGGCGCAAAGATGGATCAATCGATCAAGAATTTCCTTACCGCAAATGATGGAAAATATTACGCATTGCCTTTCTACGATGGGTTTATGGGCTTCATTTACGACGTGGATATGTTTGAAGAAAAGGGCTACTTCTTCACGGAAGACGGCGAGTTTACGGGCGATCCTGATGAAAAGTCGGCGGGTATCGATGGCGTAAGCGGCACGTGGGACGACGGTTTGCCCAAGACGTACGCGCAGTTCAATCAGCTTGTCAACTATATCCGTGACGGCGGACAGGTTACGCCGTTCGTGTATTCTGCGGAAGGGAGAGACTATTTCAGAAGGGGCTTGACCAACTGGTGGGCGGACTACGAAGGCAAAGACTATATGCTCCGCAACTGGACGTTTGAAGGGGAAACGGACTATATCGAAAAATTTGAAAACGGCGCACCCGTAATCAAAACGACGACGGTTAGCACGTCGGACTTGAGCGTTTTACAGCAACAGCCTGGTAAATATTATGCTTTGAGTTTCTTGAAGGACGTTGTTTGTTCGAACACGGACAACTACACTAGCGCATCCGACTTCAAGAACGCGCAGTATCAATTTATCGCAGGGGATATGGGTATAGAACCTGTTGCCATGATAATGGAAGGCGTATGGTGGGAAACGGAAGCCGACCTTGCAGATTCGTTCACGTCCATTTCGAGAAACGATATTGACTACGATGCAACGCAGGGCAGCTATAAATCCACAAGAAGATTTGCATTTATGCCTATTCCCAAGGTAGACGATGCGGCTTTGGCGAATAATAACAAGCAAACTCTCTATTCGGGGAACGATGCATTCTGCTTCGTCAGCGCGAACTCTAAGGGCGCGAAGTTGGAGGTTGCGAAGCTCTTCTTGCAATTTATGCACACGGACGAACAGCTTTCTGCGTTCACGGCAAAAATGTCTATTACCCGTTCGATGAATTATCAAATGAAGGATGCTGACTTGGAAAAGATGACCTACTTTGGTAAATCGGTTATGGAAATGAAGAGCGCATCGGACGTCGTATATCCTTATTCTGGTCACGAGTATTATATCAGCAATTCTTCAAACTTCTCGCTTGGTCAATGGGGATGGAGATCGATGGTTGGCGGCAGACCTGTAATGAACCCGTTTGAAGAATATTTAGATCATCCTAACACCACGGCACAAATGTATTTTGAGGGGTTGAAAGCTGCTCATTAATAAGAGGTTAAAGATGGAAAATACCGAGTTAACAAAACGAAAAGTAGATGGAAAATTGATTTTCTATATTGTCTGTTTTGCTTTTCCCGTATTGCAATTTTTGATATTTTACGTAGGTGTTAATTTACAAAGCATTTTGCTTGCATTTCAAAAATATGACGGACAAACAACTTCATTCTATTTTGATGGTCAAGACCTTTTTGTGAATTTTAAAAAGGTCTATCAAGAATTAACGGAAACAAATACCCTGTTGGTTGCATTGAAAAATTCGTTGATTGTATGGGGGGCGACTTCTATTGTCGGTACGGTTGCGGCTGTATTTTTCTCTTATTACATATACAAGCAGAAAGCACCTGGGAGATTTTTTAGATTTATTCTTTTTATTCCTTCCATTTTGCCCGCAGTA
>JAFVQP010000198.1 GCA_017504735.1 Clostridia bacterium
ACGTCCTTACAAGACGATGCGGTTTACAGCCGCTATTTCGGGGCATAATCCCACAATAATATTAAAAGCAGGAATTCCATCGAGGAAATCCTGCTTTTCGATTTTTACCCTATTTAAACGGTTTATTTCGTTCTTGTGCGGTATTTCTCAAACACCCTCATATCCGTACGGGTTGCCAAGAGCGGAGTAATAGAGATGTACCCATTAACAAGCGCAACGGTGTCGCGGTCCATATCGTCGGGACATTCGTCGGGAATGGGTTCGCCGTCCTGCACGTAAATATCCCCTTCACGATGCACAAAACGGTCGGAAAAATACGGAGAGCCTTGGTAGGTCATACGGATCCCCTTCGGTTGTTTGGGAATGTTGACGTTAAAAATCGGACATTCGTCAAATAATTTATTGTTTATGATATAGTCATACACTTCGTCAAGATATTTTGCGGCGTCTTCTTGTCCGTCGGGGAAGGAAGAAAATGCAATTGCAGGTATGCGCATACGAGCAGCCTCGAAAATTGCACCAACCGTACCCGAATATACGATATCTGCACCCAAGTTTACGCCGTAATTAATCCCCGACAAAACAAGGTCAAATTTCTTATCCAACGCCAATACGCCAAAACGAACACAGTCGGCAGGCGTGGACGACATAGAATACGCTTCTACCCCTTCCGCAAAGGGGACTTTTTTAATTTCTACGGGCGTGATGAAATCAATTGCGTGGCTTTTTGCGCTTTGTTCTACCTTCGGCGCAACCACCGTGACTTCCCCTAACTTTTTCGCCCACTCCGCAAGCAAGCGAATCCCTTTATTCGATATTCCATCGTCGTTTGCAATCAAAATCCTCATAACCAGCCCTCGTGGCTTGCCTTATATTCTTTCAACAATGCATCCGCCTCTTTCAAAAGCGCTTCTGCTTCCGCTTGGGAGTAAACGGTTGCGCCTGCCGCACAAGCATGACCGCCGCCGTGGTAACGCTCCGCAAGCTCGCTCACCGTTACAAAACGGGAACGCAAGCGCACGCGGATTTCCGTTTCACCCTCGATAAACGCAATCCAAATCAAGCAATTTTTAATACCGTCCATAAAAGAAACGCAGTTGCTTGCCATTTCGTTGGTCAACCCAAACTTTTCCTTTACTTCATTGGTTACGAACATGGAAACCACGCCGTTTTCGCTAACCTGCATATTTTCATACACGTACGATTCGAAACGGAATTCTTCTATATCTTTCAAATTTAAATGCGCGTAAATCACGTCAAGGTCAATCCCTTGGTCAAGCATAAGCCCTGCAAGACGCATCGTATCCCCCGACACTTCACGGAAACGGAATCTACCCGAATCGGTCACCATACCCGTATAAATGTAGGTTGCCGCTTCTTGCGACATCTTCAATTCGTCCTTAAACGCCTCGTAGAATGCCGCCACCATTTCACAGGTCGAGGAACGGTGTTCTTCCACCCATTCGTAATCTCCGTAGCTTTCTACGGGAATATGATGGTCGATTTTGATAAGCTCCTTACACAAGGTATATTTTTGGTTGGAAACACGCTTGCCCGTGCCCGTATCCAACACAATACCGAGCGCATCAGCGTATTCCTCGTCGGGCAACAACTCGTCCTCACCGCCCAAAAAGGCAAGATAATCGGAAAAATCGCTGTTTTGAAGATAAATTTTCTTCTCAGGGTACGTGTTTTTCAACAACGTGTACAAACCCTTGGTCGAACCGACCGCATCACCGTCGGGACGGAAGTGACGGAAGATTAAAATCTTGTCGTATTCCTTAATTTTATCCAAAATAATTTTCATATTCTCGTTCATATTATACCTCATTTATTGAATGCGTTTAAATCTTCTAAGAGCGCCATCGCTTCCGCTCTATCCTTGACGGATGTACCGCACGCCTTTGCGTGTCCGCCGCCGCCGTATTTTACCGCTACGGGCTGTACCGTATGCTTGCTGGAGCGGATTTCTACCAACACCTTGTCTTCAACTTCGGTAAAGTTTACCCATATATCCACACCGCGAATGTCCGACATCGTGTTTACCATACCGCGCGAAATCGTAAAAGTGTCGACGTTATAACTGGCAAGTTCTTCCTTCGTGGTGTAAATATACGCCACACGATAGGGGGTAAATTGAATTTTTAAAATAAACTGCGCGCGCAAACGCACCGCGGAAAAATCATCCGCATACAGCTGTGAATAGATTTCGTTTGTGTCAAAATCCTGCTCTTTTAACGCCGAAGCCAAACGGAAGGTATTTGCGGTCGTTGAATCGTAGCGGAAACGGCCTGAATCGGTTATCATACCCGTAAACAATGCCTTTGCGGATACGGGGGAAAGGCTTAAACCGCTTTCCAAAGCAAATTCCGTCACCAATCCGCAACAACTCTCGTAAGAGGTGTCCACCACTTCTACGTCCGCGATTTTTTTGCTAAAAATATGATGGTCAAAACGCACCGTCGCCGCCGCCTTTTTGTAGCGGTCATCGCTAATCAACCACGAGTCGCCGCAGTCGAGGATAATCGACAATGCACCGTCAAAAAAGCTGTCCTCTACCTCGTCCATTGTAGAACCGTCCATAAAGCTATAACGTTTTGCATCGTCACCCACCGCATACACCTGCTTTTCAGGGAAATTTTCGCGTAAAATGGCCTTCATACCAAGTTGACTGCCCATTGCGTCGCCATCGGGGGTGGAGTGTCTATGGATTACGATTTTGTCGTATTCTTTTATTTTTTGTAAAATTTCTTCAAACATACCTTTTTCCTTATTAATCAAAATATCCGCGGTATTTTAAACCATGGGAAGAGCCAGGGAATAAAAATTCGTGCAGTTCAATAAAATAATCGTCCGTCATACTAGCGATATAATCCACCACCAACTGATTGGCTTCCGTCTTTGCATATTTGGCGGCATGCGCACCCCACAAGCGTTCTATTTGCGCCACGTGATGGGTGAAAATGGGTGAAGCTTTTGCGTTGTTTTTCACGTCGGAAAGCAACTGACCATATACGTCGGCCATCATCTTTTCCACCGAACCTTGTAAACCTGTATGCATCGTCGCACGATTATAGATTTTATCATAATTTTCCGTCTTGGCTGTGCGAAGCGCCTGAAAATGCGCATCGTCTAGCTTGATATACGGCTTACCATAGCTGTTTTCAATCACGTTGACGATGAGGTTGTTGACGATTTCCGCATTCACTGCCCCCAAAGGGGATGCTGTAAAATCATCCGCAGTTGCCGCTTCCGCCAAAATGGCGTCCTGCCTATCCTTACCAAGATATGCGATAATATCGGAAATGCGCACCACCCCGCCTTCTAAGGTTGAGGGCATAATTTTATCCGCAAACCTCTTGTCTAAGGCGCATTTTTCCATAATCTCGTCAAATTCTGCAAAGTCCTTAACAGGTACGGGGCGATATTCAGCAAGCTCCAATTCACCATTATGCGTAGCAATCCCATTCAACGTTTCTAGCGTCAAATTGTACGGATGTATCTTATCCAGCACGCGCACGGAGTGGATATTGTGTAAAAAGTGCCTGCCTGTGTGCGAAAAATACAACTCATCTAACAATCTTTCGCCCGTATGCGCAAATGCGGGATGTCCGATGTCGTGACCGAGCGCGATCGCCTCTATCAAATCCAAGTTTAAGTGCAACGCTTTGCCTATCGTACGCGCAATGCGAGATACCAGCTGTACGTGTAAGCTTCGACGGGTCATATCATCGTTTTTATACAACGAATATACCTGCGTTTTATCCGCATAACGGCTAAAATACGGGCAGTTCATTATTTTTTCAATGTCCTGCACAAAGGGAGTGTGCCAAACGCTTTGTTCCCCTCCCTCTGCCGTTCTGCGAAGGATATTTTCCTCCTTGTACGCGCCTTTAAAATAACTGCCGTCCGCGTTTTCACACTTTATTCTATTGTCTAATTCGTCCGTAAGCCGTTCAAATTTCGGCATAGCATCCTCTCTTATTCAACGGAATAAAAACGACCGTTTATCATCTCTATCGTGCCGTTGTAATTTTTAATTGCTCCGACCAACACAACCGTATTGCCCACTTGAGGCGGATTGGTCATTTGTCCGTAACGGTTTGCGCCCGCTTTATCCCAGGTACCGTAGATATAAAGGGTATTGCCGTTTTCGTCCGCAATCGTCATATTGCCATAGGTCGTGCTGGCAATCGATTGTATTGTACCTTTTACGTAATACACCTCTGCGGTTTCCGCGCCTACCGCAAGCGCCTTACCAATCGCCAACGCATCAGGGATTGAGGTCAAGGTGATTTCCCCTTCGGGGAGTTTACTGCCCCAACCTCCGTTTTCGATGAACTTTGCAAGCAAGTCTCTCGCAAAGGTCGTTTCATCATAACGATCCACTTCCGTTAAACCGTTCGGCGTATATTGTAAACTATACGTATCCGCTACCACGTAATAGGTTTTGCTTGATACGATATTGTTTTTCACCGACGCACCGTAATCACCGTAATAAATATAATAGCTATCGGGTAAATCAAAGAAACGGGATTGCAGGTTACTGCCTGAAATGGAGCAAAGCACCAGCTGATTGTCGAAGGGCATAACACTCATCAAATCGCCGTAACGCACTTCCCCAGCATAGATGTTGTACGGGCTTCTTGCCTGCATAAAGCCGCCGCCAAGCACGATGTCGTAATCATCCCCCCATCTTTCCATACCCGTTTGGTAGTAAAGTTCAGCGGTTTTATTCAAAATTTCCGTGCTGTTTCTCGTTTTCTCGTTAAAACCAAGCAACTTTTCTGCATTCGAAATTTGATTTTTATATTTTTCAAGAAGTTCGCCGACAAGAGGATCGTCCGCTAAACCGCTGTAAACGCTGGTGGAAACAAATTCCGCCTTTTGCGTTGTGGCGGTTTCGTTGGCGATATTAATTTTCACCTGTGCGTGAGAAATACCGTCGTTGTCCCCGCCGTCCTGCAAATGATATACCCCTTTCGAGTCCTTTAAAGAGTAGGTTTGATGCGTGTGGCCTTCAAATACCAAGTTGACGTAATCAGACAATGCAATGTCGTAATAACCGCTTAACATAGCATCGGTGATATTCCCCGACGACGAACGCCCATGCCCGTCATGAATGGTATATACGATAAAATCTGCGCCTTGGCTTCGCAAACTGTTTGCTTCATTTTTTACAAGCGTAGTCAATTCACTACCCGTTTTGAAGTAAATATCCGTTACTTTATCGCTTGAAATGGACGAATAGCAATCCCCAATCGCCCCGATAACACCGATTTTTGCCTCACCGACCGTCACAAGCGTCGATGCGTCGCAATAATCAACCCTTTGATTGGTTGCCTTATCGTAAATGTTGATAGCGAGGAAGGGGAAATTGGCAAGGTCCGCATTGCTTTTCACCGCTTCAGCGCCCCAATCATATTCGTGGTTGCCAGGGGTCATCGAGGTAAAGCCAAGCTGGTTCATCCAGTCGGTCACAATTAAACCTTTCGTAAGGTTGGATTCTGATCCGCCCTGCCACATATCCCCTGAAGAAAGGAACATGGTATATTCGTTTTTTGCTTTTGCATTTTTAAGATAGGTTGTCAATTCATCTACGCCAGGTTGCGTGTCCGAGTCGGTAAATTTACCATGCAAATCGTTTACGTTAAAGAAATCGAAGGTCACCGTCACCGAACCGTCGCATACGTCGCAAATCGCGTTGTTGTCGGCGTCTTCATGTTCCCCTTTGCAACGATTTTCATCGTTGACGTCCTCACTAGTGATATCCTCATTCTCTTTTTCACTAGTTTGTGAGTTCACTACGCTGCTCGAATTTCCCGTAGCGCTTTCAGATAAACTATGGCTAGACGACGATGCGCCCATATCGCAAGCACCGAATACACATACCATACTTAAAATCAATGCAATTATACTTTTTTTCATTTGAACACCTCGTAGGGTAAATTTTTACATTTAACATTATAGCACAAGTTCTACGTTTTTTCAAGTATATTTGTATATTTTTTTCATAAATGAAAAAAGAGAAGCGTTACAGCTTCTCTTCTAGTTTTTATTTAGCCTTAATAGAAGGTCGCCAATGCCTGTTCAGGGGCATCGCAAACCACTACCTTTTCCGCCACCAATACAGGGCCTTTCCCCTTATAAATACGGTGCTTTTGGAAGGCAATCTTTGCGGTTACGCAAATCCAATCGCGCGTTTTTAAATCCATCACGGAGGGCAATTCGCACGCTAAACCGCAATATTGAATATCATCTTCACAGCAGGTCATCACGTGTCTGCCAACCACGATATCTTGCGGTTCTAAACGTTTATCCGTGGCAACGATACCGCGGAATTTTACCGTTTTACCGATATAGCTTTCCATATTTTCCGTCAAGTCACGGTAGAAGAATGCGTAGTCCTTATCCTCAATTTCAATCACGGGCGCATTCACGTCGAACGGCAACGGATCTTCGATGTCGTCAAAATCCGCTTTGCCATCTACACGTTCGTACACGATATCACAGCGACGGCTGATGGCACGCACGATTTTATGCAAGTTCATCTTGTCCATGGTATCGTCAAATCGGTTAAATACAACCAATTGCGTGTCTTGAATTTTATCAAAAACAAGCTGACGCATATTCGTATTTTGATTGACAAACGCACGTGCATCAAAGAAGGTCATCAACTGATTAATCATCCAACCTTCTGGCATGGCGTTGAAGAAATTGCCAAGCTCCCACATACCATTGTATTCCACAACGATACGTTCGGCACCGTACTTTAATTGCAATGCCGTCAAGTGCGATTCCGTCAAATCCGCTTTGTCTTCAATGTAGGCAATATCCACACTTTCCGCGTTGGAAAATTTAATCGTTTCATATTCTTCTTCCCCTTGCTCGCAAACAAGCAAAAGGGTCTTCTCCCCTGAAGAAAAACGAGGATCTTCAAAGGTTTCTTGTATAAATTTGGTTTTGCCCGATTCTAAAAAGCCTAAAAACATATAGACGGGCGTTTCTACGGGAAGTTTCATCATGATTTCATCCTCTTATACGTTAAACAACGCTTTCAACGCGTCCTCTTTTAAATTGCAACCGATTACGCACAATCTGCCCGTTACCCCTGCGCTTCCTTCGCGCACGTCGGGTCCACCAGGCACGTAGTCAAAGTGCAACCAAGCATTTTCACCTGCTACAATACCCTTTGCACGAAGAATCGTACCATAGGTTTCTTCGCATTGAATTTTTCCAAGCGCCTGCGTAAGTTCCTCTTTGGTAAATTTACGGGTCGTTTCTACGCCCCAGCTGGTAAATACGTCATCCGCATGGTGGTGTCCATGGTGATGATGGCAATCGCAGTTCGGGTCATTGCACTCATGCTCGTGGTGATGCTCATGATGATGTTCGTGGCACCCATGTCCGTGTTCATCGTGGTCATGATGGTGCTCATGGTGGTGATGACAATCGCAATTGGGGTCATCGCACTCATGCTCGTGGTGATGTTCATGATGGTGTTCGTGGCACCCATGTCCGTGTTCACCGTGATCATGATGATGCTCGTGGTGGTGATGGCAACTGCAATTCGGGTCGTCGCACTCATGCTCGTGATGGTGTTCCATTTCTTCCGCCAAGCGCTTTAATTCTGCCTGCAAGCAATCTTTTTGCTCCATCGCCGCAAGAATCGTTTTACCATTTAAGCTCTCCCACGAGGCTGTAACAATCGTTGCCGTACCATTTTTACCACGCAACAATTCCACCGCTGTTGCGAGTTTTTCCGCACTGGCTCCATCCGTATGTGAAAGAATAATACAACCTGCATTTTCCACTTGATCGTTGAAAAATTCGCCAAAGTTCTTCATGTACATTTTGCACTTGCAAGCATCTACTACGGTGCAAAAAGCATTCAGCTGAGCCCCTTCGAGCTTTGCGTTTTCCACC
>JAFVQP010000199.1 GCA_017504735.1 Clostridia bacterium
AAGGGGGTAAAATCATCACGAGTATGCACTCAGGGAAAACCTTTTTCGCATTTAACGAACCGACCACGTCGATTTCCATAATCACCGATTTGGTCTTTAAGGTTTCTTCTACGAAGGATTTTGGCGTACCGTAGTAGTTGCCAAAATGCTCGTCGTATTCCAAGAAATCGTTTTCCTCAATACGGCGCATAAATTCTTCACGGGAAAGGAAGAAGTAATGCTTACCGTGTATTTCACCTTCGCGCGGCTCACGCGTGGTGCAGGAAACGGATTCCACCACGTCGTCACGACGCTGTAATATTGTTTTTACAATTGTGCCCTTACCAACGCCCGAAGGCCCGGACACCGCCATCAATACGTGTTTCATATAAATCCCTCATTGTATTACGGTGAAGTTTTCGCTTTGCGAAAGTGAAGTTTGTTCCAAGTGAAGTTTTGCGTTCCGCAAAGTGAAGTTTGCCTGTCGGCAAGTTGCGGCTGAGGTTTAGTGAATGCACGAAACCATCTAATAAAGTGTGTGATAAGACACCTTACTGCGTCCAACGTCAGGTTGGAACTTCACTGTGGCTCTGCCACAACTTCACTATTATTCCAAATTCTGTACTTGCTCGCGGATTTTTTCAATCTCGTTCTTTAATGCAAGCCCTGCGCGCGTAATCGTTACGTCGTTGCTCTTGGAACAGGTCGTGTTCGCTTCGCGGTTAAATTCCTGCACCAAGAAATCGAGCTTTCTACCCACAATCCCCTCTTCCGCAATGCTTCTAAATTGCTCGATATGGGATTTTAATCTCGTCAATTCCTCGTCGATATTGCTCTTGTCGGTGAAAACGGCAACTTCGGTCAACAATCTACCCTCGTCCATCTTCACGTCGGCAAGATATTCCTGCACTTTTGCCGTCAGCTTTTCACGGTATTCCGCCGCCACCAAGGGTGCGCGAGTTGCAATTTCCGCAACCAACCCTTCAATGGTTTGTACCCTTGCAAGCATATCCGCCTTCAATTTTTCCCCTTCCACCAAACGCATTTCGTTCAGCTTATCAAGGGCAACGTTGAGGGCAACGTCCAAGGCGTTCGTCATTTCCTCGTCCAAGGAAACGGTATCTTCCTGCTTCAACACTTCGGGATAGCGCAACACCGAGGACAAGGTAACGTCGTCGGGCAAATCAGGGAACGCCTCTCTCAAGGCCTTCGCCGCCGCCACGTAGGACGCCGCCAAGTTTAAATCGGGCGCAAGCGCGGTTTCTCTCTCACGCTTATCCTTCAAAGAAATGAACACGTCGGCGTGCCCACGCGTTAATTTCTTGCGGATGGTCGTCCGAATCACGTCCTCATACGCCGCAAAAATGCGCGGTGCCTTGATGGATACGTCCAAATAACGGTTGTTCACCGTCTTAATTTCACAGGTCAGCTCTAAGCCGCCTTCTGCATATTCGCCTTTCCCGTAACCGGTCATACTAAGCATACGTATATCACCTCTTTTGTTATAGCAAACATTATAGCAAACTTTTTCAAAAATTACAAGCCCCCGCTGCCATGTTTTTTCAACTTTTTTATTAATTTTATAATAAAATTATAAAAGAGCCGCTTTCTGCGACTCTTTTGCGTGCGATTTTCCTTTAATTTTCTATCATTGCCTTAAATTCTGCTTCGTCAATGATTTTGATGCCCAGCTTTTGCGCCTTGGCAAGCTTACTGCCCGCCTCTTCCCCTGCCAAAACCAAGGTCGTTTTTGCAGTAACCGACGATTGACAAACGCCGCCGCGTTCCTCAATCAACTTTTGCGCCTCACTCCGCTTGAACGAGGACAACGTACCCGTCAAGACAACCGATTGTCCCGAGAAAATACCTTCCTTCTTTTCGTCCGACCATACGGGGGTCACGCCCACTTCGGTTAAAGCGGTCAACTCCGCAAGGTTGTTTTCGTCTTGGAAGTAGTCCAAAATCGCCTTTGCGGTGATCTCCCCGACGTTTTCCAAGGCAAGCAAATCGTCCAAGGCCGCCGCCTTTAAATTGTCCATATTTTTAAAGCGTGCCGCAAGATCTTTTGCCGCCACTCTACCCACACCGCCGATGCCAATTGCGTAAATGAACGCATCCATGGTAGGGGTCTTGCTCTTTTCAATCGCCGTTAAGAGGTTGTTTATCTTCTTATCCTTAAAGCCGTCAAGCTCCGCCAAATCTTCCGCCGTCAAACGGTATAAATCGGAAAATTTCGACATATTTTTCCGCTGTACAAGCAACTCCGCTGTGCTTTCGGAAAAGCCGTCGATATTCATCGCATTCTTACTTGCATAATGGTCCAACATCGCCACGATACGAGGGGTGCAAAGTCGATTCGGGCAGAACAAATGCGCCCCATTTTCCACCAAAATGCTACCGCAAGCAGGGCAAAGCGTGGGCTTTTCCACCTCTACGCTATGGTCAAAATGCTCGGTTGCGCCCAAAATTTCGGGGATAACCTCATTGGAACGGCGCACCAACACGCGTGAACCGATTTTTACGCCCTTACGCAAAATATC
Organism: Clostridia bacterium; assembly: GCA_017504735.1. The sequence goes on from JAFVQP010000199.1 coordinate 2,520, forward strand.
GCCGTAGTTGTTCAAGGTCGCCCTCGACACCGTCGCGCCGCCAAGCTCTACGGGGTCAAGGAGTGCCAAAGGGGTCAATTTTCCCGTTCTCCCCACCTGCCAAATTACCTCTTTCAAGAGGGTGGTCACTTCTTCCGCCTCGAACTTATACGCAAGCGCCCAACGAGGGAATTTATCGGTAAAGCCAAGCTCTTCGCGAAGAAGTGCATCGTTCAATTTAATCACCGCGCCGTCCGTCAACACGTCTAAATTTTTACGCTCGATTTCCACCTCGGCAATCGCCGCCGCCACCTCTTCGGCGGAGTGGCAAACACGGAAGTAAGGGAACACCTTGAACCCCTCTTGGATAAGGAAGTCATGTGCGTTCGTTTGAGACATGGGTGCCCCGTCCGAGGTATAATTGACGTCGTAGAAGTAGATGTCGGGCTTGCGCGTTTCGGTCACTTTCGGGTCAAGGTTACGGATTGCGCCAGCCACCGCATTGCGCGCGTTTTTCAACGGCTCTGCCGCCGTTTTGTTGTACGCATCGAGTACGGACAAGCGGATTACCGCTTCCCCGCGCACCTCTAAAGTGCCTTGATACGCAATCTTTAAGGGGAAGGAACGGATGGTCAAAACCTGCGCCGTCACATCCTCGCCAATGGTGCCGTTGCCACGGGTTGTCGCGCGGACAAATTGCCCTTTGTCGTAGGTCAAGCATACGGTCAAGCCGTCAAATTTATATTCCACGGTGTAATCGCAAGACTTGCCTTCGGCAAGTTTTTGCACGCGCGTTAAAAAGGCGTTCAATTCCTCTGAGGACACCGCCTTATCGAGGCTGAACAAGCGCGCGATATGCGTATGCTTTTCAAAGCCCTTAATCGGCTCGCCCCCCACTCGACGGGTCGGGCTGTCGGGATAAACTTCGCCCGTTTCCTCTTCCAAACGGCGGAGTTCATCGTACAAGGCATCGTATTCCTTATCGGAAACGGTAGGGTTGTCCAGCACGTAATATTCGTGCGCCCATTTGTTGAGTATATCAACCAGTTCTCTTTGTCTGCTCATAGTGTTCCTTTTTTTACTCCGTAAAAAGTTAAGTTTTCGCCATGGACGAAAGTGAAGTTTGTTCCAAGTGAAGTTTTGCGTTCCGCAAAGTGAAGTTTTTTGCGTTCTGCAAAAAGTTGTGGCTGTTATTTATATTCGCAATAACTTGCCCAAAGGCAAACTTCACTGGCGTAGCCAACTTCACTGTATCGAAGATACAACTTCACTGTGGCTTTGCCACAACATCACCCCTATATCACCGTCAACGGCGCAAGGCTTGCGGACAACTGCTTAATGCCCAGCCCTTCAAACGCAATATCCACAAACATATTGCTGCCCATGCCACGCACCGCCACGATGACACCCACGCCAAATTTCGGGTGCTTTACGCTAACGCCGATTTTATATACGGACAAATCCTTACCGCCCGTCGCAGGTTTCGCCGCTTTGCCTACACCGCCGTACACAAAACCGCCGCTCTTCTTTTGCGCGTTTTGACCACCGTACGAAGTTGAACCGCCATACGAACCACCGCCGTAGGAGCTTCCACCGCCATAGCTTGTACCGCCGTAGCTGTTGCCATTCCACGGCGTACGGGTGATGGTAGAGCTTTGTTTGGGGATATTGCTATACCCGCCGTAGCTACCGCCGAAACTGTTTCTTCTGCCACCGTAATCATCGTTCGACGCATACCTGCCCCCACCGTATGCCGAATTTCCGTAGCTGTCGGGGTCGTCCCAATCGCTATACCCACGGGGCATAGGACGGGTTTCTTGGGGCAGTTCTATCACCGAAGAAAGTTCCTTTAAGAAACGCGAACGCATCGTCGGTTCACGCTTACCATAAAGGTATCTGCTCTTTGACCTTGTTAAGTACAAACGCTCCTTCGCACGTGTAATCGCTACGTACATCAAACGGCGTTCTTCTTCCATATCGTCGTCGTTGTTCACCGCACGCGATACGGGTAAAATGTTTTCTTCCAAACCGCAAATGAACACGCACTTAAACTCTAACCCCTTTACCGCGTGTACGGTGGCAAGGGTAACGTAGTTACCATCGTCCATTTCATCCGTGTCCGAAGACAGGGTGACTTGGTTGAGATAATCGGTCAAGGTGGCGGTCGGGTTTAAACGGCTGTATTCCTCTACCGAGTTGATAAATTCTTCAATGTTCGCGCGTTTGTTGATACTTTCGTCGGAATCGTCCGCGTATGCTTCACGCATTTTCGTGTCGTCAATAATCTTTTTCACCAGCTCGTTGACGGGCAGTTCTTGGCTGTCAATGATCCACGCTTTTACCAAATCGCGGAAATCAATCAGCTTTTGACGGGTACCTGCCGTGAAGCCCAACTCGTTGATGTCAATGAGGGCATCATACACCGAGGTTTCCGTTTCAAAGGCGTAATTTTGCAAGGTTTCCACCGTTTTCGCGCCGATACCACGCTTCGGGAAGTTGATGATACGCACCGCCGCTTCGCTGTCGAACGGGTTGTTGATCAGGCGCAAATAAGCAAGCAAATCCTTGATTTCCTTACGTTCGAAGAACTTGAAACCGCCGAAGACCTTATACGAGATACCGTCCCCCGTGAACTCTTGTTCGAATGCTCGTGTGAGGGCGTTAAGTCGCATCAAAATGGCAAAATCGGAGAAGGAATACCCTTGGCGCACAAGCCCTGCGATGGTGTGCGCGATAAATCTCGCCTCGCCGCTTTCCTCGTCCGCTTCGTGCACTTTTACAGGCGCGCCTTCCTCGTTTTCCGTCCAAAGCTGTTTGTCCTTGCGCTTGCCGTTGTAACGGATTGCCGTGTTGGCAAGTTTTAAGATATTCTTTGTAGAACGGTAGTTGCGTTCGAGCTTGAACACGCGCGCATTTTTAAAATCCTTCTCAAAGTGTAAAATATTTTCAATCTTCGCACCGCGCCAGCCGTAAATCGACTGGTCGTCGTCCCCTACCACAAACAAGTTACCGTGAACGGAAGCAAGCAGTTTTATGATTTCATACTGCACTTCGTTGGTATCCTGGAACTCGTCCACGAGAATGTAACGGAAGCGTCCGCTCAAATACTCGCGTACTTCCTTTTCCTTGCGCAAAAGGTTGCGCGTTTCGTTTAAGAGGTCGTCAAAGTCGAGCGCATTGTTTTCACGCAGGTGCTTTTGGTAGCGCGCGTACACTTTTACAATATCGTCAATATCACGTTCCCCTGCGTATTCCTCACCGTAACGTTCGGGGTCAAGCCCCAACATTTTCGCGTTCGCAATGTGCCATTTTACGTTTTTGAGGAGCTTTTCATCGTCAAAATCACATTCCTGGAAGGATTTTTTCACGATGTTGTTGCGTTCCACTTCGCTGTAAATGGAGAAGTTGGGCTGAATCCCTACTTCTTCGGGATACATACGCAAAATGCGCACGCACATGCTGTGGATGGTGCAAACCCACGAACGGGAAACGTCCACGATACGGCTTAAACGCTCTTTCATTTCGTTTGCCGCCTTGTTGGTGAAGGTGATGGACAAAATCGCATCCGCAGGCACCCCAAGTTCCTCTACAATGTAAGCAATACGCGAGGTTAAAACGCGGGTTTTACCGCTGCCTGCGCCTGCCAAAACCAATACGGGGCCTTCCGTTTGTAATACAGGTTTGATTTGTTCGTCATTTAATTGTTCTAAAATATCATCAATGTGTGTCATAACGTTTTTATTATAGCATATGCGGTAAATTTTTGCAAGCCCTGCCGTATGTTTTCCGAGAAAAAAGACCGAACAAAGTTCGGTCTTTACATTTTCACCCTTATTTAGCAAGAAGGGTGTCAAATTCGTATTCTTTACGGAAACGTTCAAGGGCGCGGAGATATTTTTCACTTAAGTTTAGGGTGTAGCGTTGCTTTTCCGCATAGGACAGGGTGTCGTAATACGCCTTATCCGTAAGCCTGCCGATGGCATCGCTGACTTCCCCTTCGGAAAGAAGAATTTCCTTCACGCGCAGGTAAAAATCATCCTCTTTTTTCCCCTCGATTTGCGCCTCCACCTGCGTCTTGAAAAAACGCCCTGCTTTGCTTTCGTTAAGACCCTGCTCCCTTGCTTTTTCCTTTTTCTCGGAAAAATCCGCCTCACAGTTTTTCCAAAAATCACTCTTTATCCTGTGTTTTGCCAGCCTTGCTTCCTCACGCAAGGTACGTGCATTTTCGTTTGACATACTTCACCTCATTTCGACCTTATTCGACATTTTTGCAAGAAAAAAGAACCCACTTTCGTGAGTTCTTTCGTACTTTTTAGTTTCTGCTTCTCTTACGAGCTGCTTCGGATTTCTTCTTTCTTCTTACGGAAGGTTTTTCATAAAATTCCTTCTTTCTAAGATCGCCGATGATACCGTCGCGGGAGCATTTTCTCTTGAAACGACGCAACGCGCTTTCTACGTTTTCGTTTTCACCAACTCTTACTGTGGACATTCCTTTTCACCATCCTTTGCCAATGCGTTTATTGATTACTCCGCTATTATAGCAATTTCACCCTTTTATGTCAAGTCTTTTTTCGGCGTTTTTGCAACCTTTTTACGGAATTTTCCATTTTATACCGCCAAGGGCTGTCGAATGCTGACGTTTCTTGTCAAACGTCTTTCAGTAAATCAATTTACTTTTTCAAAATCGGATGCGGGGTGTTTGCACCAAGGGCAAATGAAATCGTCCGGCAGTTCGTCCCCTTCGTGTACGTAACCGCAAATTTTGCAAACCCACTTGCCTTTCGCGCTCGGTTCTTCCGTCTTTACCGCCTGGGGCTTGGGCTTGATATTGCTTTGATAATATTCGTACGTTACCGATTTTTCATCGCTTAATTTCTTTGCTTCGGTCACTTCCGCAACGAACAAAGTATGGGTGTCATAATCGAGCATATCCACCACTTTACCGCTTAACACCGCGTTGGTATGTTCGGGTAAATAGTAGAGGCCGTTTTCACTCGTCGCGTACATGCCCCCCTCAAATTTGTCCACGTTACGTCCCGATTGAAAACCAAACTGCTTAAAAATTTCAAACGGCGTGCTTTCCGTCAAGATGGAAACGTTGAAAACGCCCGTCTTTTTCAAAAGCTCTTCGGAGTAGTTTGCCTTATTGACAAACACCACGATACGGGTGGGGTTGTCGGTAATCATAGACACCGTGTTTACGATACAGCCGTTTTGTTTTTGTCCGTCCGTCGTCGTCAACATGAATAAGCCGTAGGTGATTTTGTACATTGCTTCTCTTTCAATCATAATATTTATCCCTTATTGTTTAGTAGTGAAGTTTTCCGCAAGCGGAAAGTGAAGTTTTGATACAGCACAAAACTGTAAACAACCGCAAAGCGGTTAAGGCGCAAGCATTCGCTTGCTTTTGGGTGGGCTACCTTCTTTGCGAGGGCTCTGCCCTCAACCTCCCGCAAGGGGCAATGCCCCTTGACCCTAAATGATACAGTACGCAATCCGTCGTAAGTGCATAGATGCGAGCAGTTCAAGACGGAGCGGGGGAGCTTACAAGTAGTAAGTGACCGAGCGACAACGCCGAAATGCGAAGTATATATGCGCTTACTTCGCCCAAAGGCCGTGGAGATTGCAGTAGGCATATACCGCAACAGCCTTATCGCCGTCCGCAAGCTTAAACGTGCATACGGGCGCATCGTTCGCTTTCAAATACTGTACTTGATAGCCCTGCTCCGTTTCCAAAGCCACCCATTCAATCAAATGCGCTTCCGTCATAGGGTGCGCCACGCTGCCTACGTCCACCTTTACCGTCTTGCACTTCTTTTCCACAACGGGCACGTGCTTTTCCTGCGCAGCATCCGTGCTGCCTGCAATCAATTCTTTCCAACCGTCAAGGTTTAACGCTTCTTTCGAAATCAAGGTCTTTCCGTTTTCATTTACATATACTTTTAACATAATTTTTTCTCCTTTATTCTTCTCTTATTGAGATTTAATCTTGATAAGAGTATAACATATAAGTTTGCTCTTGTCAATAGTTTTTGCAAAAAAAAGTAAAAAAATTCCAAATTATTTCGATAAAACGTTGTTTTTATATAAAATTTCTTCTAAATAAGTACAGCTTTCTTTTAATTCGGTCGGGTGTTGGTAATCGCCTGCGTACGCCTCTATCAACAATGCCCCGTCAAACCCTACGTCCTTTAAGCGTTTGACTAAGGTGTCAAAATCGAAACCGCCTTTCCCAGGCAGACACATTTTACCGCTTTCGTCTATATCGGACACGTGCGCATACGCGAGGCGGTCGCCCATTTCCGTCAAATATTCCTCGTAAGGATAGCCCGAAATGCGTGCCTGCTTGATGTCCAAAACCCCGCGAAGATCGGGCAATTCTTGTGCAAGCGTTTTAAAAACGGACGGGCGGTTATAGGTCGCCCATTCCACATTTTCAAGGCAAAGCCCCACACCATGTATGCGACAAACCTCTAAAATACGTGCAAATCCCTCTATCATGCGGGGAAAATTGTCAAAATTTGGCATACGTGCCGCACGCTTCATGCGGGCTGTGCCGTGAAAGGTGTAATAGGGTGCGCCGAGGGCATTTGCGCTGTCTAACACCTTCTTTAGCCAAAAAAAGGCGTCTTCTCGGACACGCGGATGCACGGCGAAAAGCTGGGGTTCAAAATTCGTGTTTAAATCGTGGACGGAATTGATAAGAAGCCCGCCCTTTTTCTCTTTTAAAATATCCGCAAAGGGATAACCATATTCGGAAAAAGACGTAAGAAAGACCTCAGCGGTTTTCACCCCAAGCGCTTCCAAAAGAGGTAACGCATCCTCTGTATTTTCTCGCAAAAACAGCGAGGCTGTCGATACACCCGCCTGCATTTTTACTCAATCCAAAATACACGATTTTCTTTGCGAGGTTTCTTTTCAGGGTCAATGTCCGCATAGCCCAAAATACAGTTGCCGATTCCCTCGTATTCCCCTTCTAACCCAAGCTTTTTCAAAATCGCTTTCCCTTCTGGCATCTCAAAGGTTTCCTTCGCGCGGTGAATCCAACACGCCCCCAAGCCGAGGGCATGTGCTGCCAACTGCAAGTTTTCCATCACGAGCGAGCCGTCGTAAAGGTAGGTGGGTACGCTCTTATCCGCGAGTACGACGAGCACCACGGGTGCGCCATAAAAAGGATCGCTGCGGAAAAAAGGATCCTTCCCTGCGTTCAATTTCGACAGTTCATCTCGTACCTGCCTATCGGTAACCGCCAAAATGATGGGCGATTGCTTGTTCAATCCCGAAGGTGCGTTTAAACCTGCCGCAATCACTTGTTCAATCAATTCTTTGGGTACGGGATCGGTTTTATACTTCTTTATGCTCTTTCTCGTGAGCATTGCTTCCATTGCATTCATCGTGTTACTCCTTATATTGAAGGTCGCTGACTTGCCAATTTTTCAGCACCTCGTACATTTCCTTACCAATTGCCTTTGCCCCTGCCAAATCGTGGTAGAGGTAATTGCCGCATTCTTCCTTTTTATTGCCAGGGATTTCCCCTTCGAAATCACGCGCAAATGCCATACTCTCACGCACAAGCGCAATGGCCTCTTCGTGCGATATCGTATCGCGCGTAAGGAAGTAAAAACCCGTACAACAGCCCATCGGTCCGACGTAGATTACTTTGTCGCCAAGCTCGCTGTTGCGGGCGTAGGTAGCGAACAAATGCTCTAACGTATGTCCTGCGCGCATATCCAAATAATCACCGCCGTTGGGTAATTTCATACGGATATCATACGTGATAACGTCGCCGTCTATACGTGAAATATACATCCCCTTTTCAAGGGTATCGTGGTTGACTGTAAAGCTTGCAATTTTCTTCATATTTTCACCTTATTTACCAAAAAATTCTCTAAATGCAGGGGGCAGGGGTGCGTTGAACGACATAACCTCCTTGTTTATCGGGTGGACAAATTCAATGCGGGATGCGTGCAAACCAAGCCTTCCCAGAGGGTTTTTCACCTGCGTGCCATCCTGCTTTTTACCGCACTTATCATCCCCTACCACGGGACAGCCAAGCGATTGCATATGCACACGGATTTGGTTTTTACGCCCCGTTTCAATTTGTACCTTCAAAAGAGAATATTCGCCGTTTTCCTTTACCACTTCGTAGCGTGTAACCGCCTTTTGTCCCTTGGGATCGTTGGTCGAATAGACAATATTATTTTTATTCTCTTTCAAAAAGCTGGTGATTGTACCTTGCTTATTTTCCAAAATACCTTCCACCACCGCAAAATACTCACGCAAGGTCACCTGCTCGTTCCAATGCAACTTCAGCATGGAATGAAGCTTGATGTTCTTCGCAAACACCAACACACCCGAGGTTTCCTTGTCGATACGATGTAAAACGTAAGGGCGGTTGTTTTTGCCTTGCGCCTGCATATATTCCAAGGCGTAGCCGTACGCACATTCCGTTTCCTTGTCACTCTCTACCGCCAAAAGTCCAACGGGCTTGTTGATTACTAGGAAATCCTCATTTTCAAACACGATACCGATTTGCGCAGGGGGCTTAGGTGCGGTTTTACGCTTTTGTGCAACGGGCCTTGTTGCGGTTGCGCCCTCTTTCACAGGCTTCCTCGACAGCTTTACTTCATCGTCTTTGGCAAGCGGGAAATTGTACTGCGTTACCACACTGCCGTTGACAAGCACCTGACGTCGAACAAGCAAGGATTTTACGTTGTTTCGGGAAGTGTCACATTTACGAAGAAGAAACTCCATCAGCTCGTCACTGCGATTCACCTTATACACCGCCGTATAAACGGGGGCGCCGTTGACGCGTTCTACACCGTCCTTTTTCGGAGAACGAGCATGGGGTTTTGTCTTCGTTTCCCCCTTAAAATTGCGTTCATCTCGTACCTGCCCCGTCCGTTTTTGTCTATTTTTGTCGAAACCGTTTTGCATAAGCCTGCCTCTTTTCTCTTATTTACCTCTATAGTATAGCACTTTTCCCCTGTTTTGTCAATGCTTGTAAAAACAAAAACAACCTTGCAGAAAAAATCTCTGCAAGGTCTTTTTTTTATTTTTCTCGGTCATTTTCTTCCAAAGTAATTTTAGGCAATTTCCAGTGGTATTTCGTCGCGAGCATACGCACACCAAACACAAACAGCATCCCAAGTATGCCAGGGAAAATGGTACTTTTCATGCACAAACGCAATACGTAGTACAAAATAGCACCGCCGATTGACGCCATTGCATAGACGTGTTTTGTGAAGATATACGGCGGTGTTTCAGTAAGAATATCCCTCAAAACTCCACCGCCAACTGCGGATATTACCCCTATCACCAAGGATAAAAACACGTTTTCCTGCAGTTGATAGGTAAAAGCAAGCTCCGTACCCATCACGGTAAACGCCGCAAGCCCAAGGGCATCAAAAATATTGTTGATATGCTCTACCCTACCGCGCATACCGTCAAATTTTTTACGTTGCTTGTACGAAATCAAAAATACAATCAATGTGCTGGCACACGCAACCAAGGCAATATACCATCTATCAAAGATGGTCGGGTACACCTTTCCGATGAGGATATCCCGCATAATACCGCCGCCGACCGCCGTAATGCACCCAATCACCAGCACCCCAAATATGTCAAATTTTGCCTTAATGGCTACAAATGCACCCGAAACCGCAAAGGAAATTGTCCCAATGATTTCCAATATCAATAATATAACGTCTATTTCCGTCCACATATTGCTTTCCTTTTTACAAAAGCTATCTTTTCATATTATAGTATATTTCCATAAGAAAGTCAACGTGTTTTCAGGGAAGCCCTTTCCTTTTTTAATGCAAAATTTCATATAAAAAACTCCCTTATGCAAGGGAGTTTTCTTATTTTTCATCTTATGCGTTTTTCGTCGGGAACCCGAAGGCTACGTTTTCAAACATGAATGAGCCATCCTTAGAGGAAACATTAGACGGAATCTCAAACCTGATACCGTAAGCCACAAGACCGTCCACCATCAAATCCGAAATCTTAATCGTTACTCTATACGCTTCAGTCTCCGTAGGAGTCTCTGTATAGGGCATATCGTCATCCGTATTCCCTTTATACATATTGTATACGGGATACAAGTCACTACCGTTCTTCACCGCATAGAAAGAGAAGGATACTGTTTCTACACCATACGCATGCAAGTTTGCGAAGAAGTCTTTTGATAAGGTAACCTCTTGGTCCTTACTGGGACTAGTCGTGTACAAGTTAATACCCGTCGGCTTACTAGTCTCATCATTTGGATCTACTCGTTGAGTTTCCGCCGTCCAAGAACCGCTAGACATATTTATCCCAAAGTTATTTACCACCTTTTGGGGATCATCTTCCAAGAATTCTTCCAAAACCGTATCTAAGGTCTTATCCTTATCTTCCTCGGAAATATCCGCAGCCTTTACGTAGTACATATGCAAGGTTTGCATACCTGCCGCATAAACAAGACCCGTTTGCGTCTTTTCCGAGATGGCTACGTCAAAGATGAAGTCCATTCCATTCAACGCATCAACCATTGGTTTCGCAATGGGATATGCACTTACTTCCGAGTTGAGCTGTGCATACAAGGATTGCGTTTCCGTATGCAGCGTGGTCATTTCACTGCTCCCTTCCGTAGTTGCCTGCAAGTAATGGTGCTGTACCGTATAACGATAGGTATATTTGGTAAAACGATCCGTTTGCGCAAATACGTCAATGTATTTTTCCTGCAAAACGTCTGCATTGCTCTTTTCTTCCTCCACCGCACGTTGCGCCACGTAATAGATACAACGGGTGTTGTTCGCCACGTTGCCTTCATAATAAGGAGCGAACTGATAGGTGTAACCCGTTACCTCACCGTTTTCATTCGTTTGAGGAATTGCAACATACACTCTGCCGATAAAGGAGCGGGTGAAGTTGGATACTGCGATATTTGTGATAGAGCCTGCAATTTCGACGTTTGCATCCTCGTCAATGTTCTCGCAAGCCGCATTTGCTATGTGCAACATGGAGATTTTTCCATTAGACGTTTGCGTTTCATTGCTAAAATAAAAGCTAGGATTTGCGCCAAATACCGTTTCTTCGTTGATTTCTACCGTTTTTGCCAAGTCTTTTGCAACAATAACTGCGCCGAACTTTGCGCCTGCTTCTTTCAAAGCGGTATATTCCGTTTCGCTGATTTCCGCGCTAAAACGCAAGCCGTTGTTTTCTACCACGTTACCTTCCGCATCCGTCAACGTCTTGATACGTGCCGCCGCACCGTTTTCCATCTTGAAGCTTTCCGTGCTAGGCACCGTCGCTGCGTTTGCAAGTGTCAAATTATGCACGCCTAACGCAACGCTAGCCGTTGCAAGTAAGGAAAGCGCCGCAATCATCATGTTATGTAACTTTTTCATCATTACGCCTCCTTATTAAAAAGCACCTATCGGGTTCGCGTCTTCGTCGTCCCAATCGCCATTGTTGTCATCTGCATAAGAAGTACGGATGGCATCTTCTTCAGGAAACATTACAATTTCCAGCATCCAAGGCATATATTTAATTTTTTGTTCGTCTTTCATAATCATATCTTCCTTTTTTGCAAGCCAAAGTAACTTTATAGAAAATCCCACCACATATGGTACCCCATATTATATGTTTTTCAGATAAAATTGTCAATCATTTTTACTAATAATTCCACACACACCCCCGTTTTGTGAAAAATGTTATCTTTTTTGATAAAAAGTTACATAATTAATAAAAAAGAGGCTTATCCTTACGGATAAGCCGTCTTGCTTGTTAGATTTTACCCTACTGTACCCAAACAAACACAATTATTCTCAAAAAGACAAAACGAATTATCCTCTACCTAACACAAGATGTATTTAGACCGCTTCCATTCGTTACGAGGTGTAATCCTCAAGAGCAGTTTTAAAGGCTTCTTGATACTCGGCTTTGACTTGGTAACAATCGTTCACATAATACCCATTGTCCGTTGCTTGGCCCCTTTCTTGCAACATAGTAAGATACATTACACCGTCACATTCAATCATACGGAATCCGCCAAACAGCCAATATTCGTATTCCGCTACATCAAAATAACAATACGCTATATGCATCTCGCTATAATCAATATACTGCGTGGTCTTTTCCACTTCCATAATATCCCGATAAGTAAGCCCTTCACCAAGCCTCAAAACAGTTTTTGAATCATCGCTTGCAGGATCCCCCACAAAAACGCTAGAGATTATTTGCGTATCGTATTCGGCAATCGCCCGAAAATCTTCCCTTACAAAGAGATTCCCAGAATAATAAGCTAAAAGATTTTTCTCCGTATCAAGTTCGCTAACTCGCAACTGCGTAAATCCAGGAAAAATCCCCATATACGGAGCGTATATCGATGCTGTGGGCGTCATTTCTCCTTGTATTAAAATCTCCACCCCAAGCTCTTCTTCATCGAGATAGAAATATTTTTCCCCATTATAGACAATGGCTTCCTCTTCTTGAATTCGTTTCACCACCGGATATTCCCCCGTCTCCGTGCAAAGGTAGACAAGCGATTGAACACAACAAACGATAAACGATAGTGCATATAAAATAACCGCGACAACATACTGCATAATTATGCTACACCCTCCTTAGAATATCGCTATTTACATTATAACATAGCATATATTCTTTGTCAATAACCAAAATAAAAAAGGGCTAGGTTAATTTTATACACATATAGAATAGCTTAAAACCCTTAAACATAAAAGAAAAGTGTACTAAATCCGTGAGGAAATAGTACACTTTATTTTTTAGTATTAGAGAATATCTAATTTTGTATCAAACAGATGATTTCGCCTTGTTTGATGACACCTACGAGATTAGTTGCGAGGGTTCTTAATGTTTGCCTGAGCAGCAGCCAAACGTGCGATGGGCACACGGTAAGGCGAGCAGGAAACGTAGGACAAGCCGATTTCGTGGCAGAATTCGATGGAAGAAGGATCACCACCATGTTCACCACAGATACCAAGGTGCATGTTGGGACGGATTGCTTTACCGCCGTCAACTGCCATCTTCATAAGCTTACCAACACCCGTCGTATCCAATCTTGCGAAAGGATCGGATTCGTAAATCTTGTTTGCATAGTATGCAGGCAAGAACTTACCAGCGTCGTCACGGGAGAAACCAAATGCCATCTGCGTAAGGTCGTTGGTACCGAAGCAGAAGAATTCTGCTTCTTTCGCGATTTCTTCAGCCGTCAAGCAAGCACGAGGAATTTCGATCATCGTACCAACTTCGTACTTGAGTGCGATACCGCTTGCTGCGATAACTTCTTCAGCCGTCTTAACAACGATATCCTTAACGAACTTCAATTCCTTTGTTTCACCCGTAAGAGGGATCATGATTTCAGGAACGAGGTTCCAATTAGGATGCTTCTTTATTACGCTGATTGCTGCCTTGATAACTGCCTTCGTCTGCATAACTGCGATTTCAGGATAGGTTACGGACAAACGGCAACCACGGTGACCCATCATGGGGTTGAATTCGTGCAAGCTTTCAATGATTTCCTTAATCTGAGCAACCGTCTTACCCTGTGCTTTTGCAAGAGCAGCGATGTCTTCTTCAGCGGTAGGAACGAATTCGTGAAGAGGGGGATCGAGGAAACGGATGGTTACGGGGTAACCGCCGAGTGCTTCGAACAAACCTTCGAAGTCAGCCTGCTGCATAGGTTCAATCTTAGCAAGCGCTGCTTCTCTTTCTTCAACGGTGTCGGAGCAGATCATTTCACGGAATGCGCCGATTCTCGAAGGGTCGAAGAACATGTGTTCCGTACGGCAAAGGCCGATACCCTGCGCACCGAATGCAACAGCTTGCTGTGCATCTTCGGGGCTGTCCGCGTTGGTTCTAATACCGAGTGCTTTATACTTGTCTGCAAGTTCCATAATTCTGCCGAAGTAACCGGAGTTGGGATCTGCAGGAACAGTTTTAACCATCGTATCATAGATGTTACCCGTGGAACCGTCCAAGGAAAGCGCATCGCCTTCACGGAAGATCTTACCAGCGAGTTCGAAATATTTTTCTTCTTCGTGCATCTTGATGTCGCCGCAACCGGATACACAGCAGGTACCCATACCACGAGCAACAACGGCTGCGTGAGAGGTCATACCGCCACGAACGGTCAAGATACCCTTCGCATATTTCATACCTTCGATATCTTC
>JAFVQP010000200.1 GCA_017504735.1 Clostridia bacterium
ACCTGATAATCAGGATTGAGCTCCTGCGCGTCTTCCAAAGAAATTTCCTTATCCTTGTCCGTTACCTCTTCTACGACGTAGCGGGTAGCACGGAATTCAATCGTACCTTTTTCCGCGTCGAGGGAAACGGCAACTTCTGCACCGCCGTCAAACTGTTTTTTGTACGCGGATGCAAGCGCATTTTCAAGCGTTGCGATGAATGCCTCTTCACTGATGCCTTTCTCTCTTACCAAGTCGGTAAGCGCCGCAAAAAACTCTTTGTTTTCCATTGTTTTCAGTCTCCTGTTAAATTTTCCTATGATTTATTATTTTTTTATTAAATTATACCAAACCGTCAAAGTCGATTGCCCGACAAATCTTTGCAATCTTTGCCTTTTCCAGTTTCATTTCACCATCTTTGTCTTCCAAGTACACGCACGTTTCATCGTGTCCCTTCAAAACAAGCTCAAAAAACTTCTTGCCCTTAATCGGTGCGAAAAGCTTGACTTCCACCTTTTCCCCGATACACTTCGCATAATCGCGGTCCGTTTTCAACGGTCTATCCAAGCCAGGGCTGGAAACGTTGAGCGTGTACGGTGCGCCGAAGGTGGGATCCACCTCGTCCAAAACAGGGTCGATAGCACGGTGAAATTTTTCGCAAGTATCCAAATCTACGCCGCCCTCGATATCGATATAGACGGTCAAGGCAGGCTCTTTGCCCTGCTTGAATTCCACTTCCACAATCTCAATCGCCATTTCGTCCGCAATCGGTTGCAACGCATTTTGAATTTCTTCCATCGTTTTAACTTTCATAATTTCCCCCTCCGTGAAATATGCTTTCTTCGGCAGAAATATACCCATAATAGCAAGATTGAGAGTGGCTCGTCACCACTCTCAATAACAAAAGCATTATTAAGTATCCTTATTATAACATTATTATATGGAAATTGCAACTGTTTTAACGCAATTTTTTGCCACTTTTTTCATCTTTACAGTAGACCTTCCTCGCGCATATCCTCGTAGACACATTGCACGAGTTTCAAATGCTCCCCTGCAAACACGTAGGGCCAAGTAAGTACGTGCATACCGATTACAACGGATATTTTATGGATAGGATCTACCATCAAATAGGCACCAGCCGCGCCGTCCCAACCAAACTCCCCAATAGGCAAACCCCACTCCGTTTCCTTTAATCGTGTACGCATACCCAAGCCATAGCCATACTCTTCGCCTTGCACACAAGTAAAACCATTATCCACTGCCATCGACGAATGCTGCTTTCTATAAATTCGCCGCAACGTCTCGTTACCTATCAATCGATAGCCATCCTTGGTTTCCCCACCGCACGCAAGTGCACGGGCAAATTTGGCATAGTCCTCCACGCGAGAAATTACCCCCGCGCCGCCACTATCGTAATCAGACCCGATCCCCAACACGTTTATCGGCGCAATTTGACGAACTCCACCGTCCGCCGTTGCCTCATACATATCCGCAAACGTCTGCGACATGTTGTGAAAACCTGTATTTACCATCCCAAGCGGCGCGAAAATTTCCTCTTGCATATACTGCGAAAAACGTTTCCCGCTTGCAATCTCCACCACTGCTGCAAGCACGTCGTG
>JAFVQP010000026.1 GCA_017504735.1 Clostridia bacterium
GCATCAATCATATCGCCTGTAACTGCATTAAATTTCACACGCCCTTTAACAGGAAAATACACTTTTATCCATTCCTGTAACTCAAAACGAATTTCGATTTTACGGCTTGTTAAAGTGCCGATAAAATCGTTATAATAACGGTTTTGTCCGTCTAACCCGGAATATCCAAAAAGCTGTCCGTAGCCCCATATATTATTAAGTTTCATACCTCTCTCCAACATTTTTATTTAAGATTATTAACAACACACGTCTATTTTCTACTAAAATAAGTTGATTTTTAATAGTTTTAATAGTTTTCATAGTTCCTCCAAAATATTTTGGCAAAGACCTTGCAAAAGCTAAAATAATCTCGTTTATCATTATAGCACAAACCTTTCAAAAAGCAAACTTATTTACGGAAAAATTTACCCTTTTTTTGTGTGTATTATTTATTGAAATCTATTATAAACCGTGCATCTTCAACCGTTTCATGTAATTTAAAGTAGGCTATGTCACAGAAGATGGTTGATTTTAGCTGAAATTCATTTTCAGCGACTTGACGAGAAAAATACAAGAAAGACGAGCGTTTTGCGAAGGCGCACATTTATCGTTTAGACAAATGTGCTAACTTATGTGGTTGAGGCGACGGGACTTGAACCCACGACCTTTTGGTCCCTAAGACGTATAGGTCGGTTTTTTATGTAATTTTGAGTGATTTTTGGTGATTTTCAGTCCGAAAACGATGCTTTCGTGTACTCTTATTCCCATTGTGTCCACGTAGTCCAAATCTGTAAATGGTCAAACATGTGGTCGTTTCACTTTCACTCGAAAATAAATACAAAAAATTAAAAACGATGCACCCATTTCCTTGTTCACTCTTTTGAAGTTAGTGTAACATGCCTTTCAAATTTAGTCAAGTTTTTTGTTTCACTACGCAAATTTTGCTACGCAGTAAACAAAGAAAAGGTCCGCCAAACAAATTATATTACTCCTTTGTGTAAATATCCCCACGCGATATTTTTCACCAAATTTTACTTCTTTTTGTTAAATCACCCTATAAATCAGCAAATATTCTTATCGCCTTTTTAACGTCTTCTTTCATTGTTTGCATAGCAGCATGTTCTAGATCATACAAATAGATTGTCTTGCCTCTTTTAGTGATTTCTTTCGCCGCTAAAAAACATTGAAAATAATCCCCCTGAATCGTTCTATGCTCCTGTCGCACCGCCGAAAGGCAGAATCAAATTTCAGGAGGTAAACTCAATGTTTCAAAACAATCCTTATAACGTGTTATTGGAAACCATCTCTTTCGAGAGCGTTCAACAAATGGGTGAACTTATCACCTTGAAATGCTTACGCGGTTATTGCACCTATTCCCGTCAAAACTTTGAAAAGCTCTATACGGGTTATGTTAAAGATTTGAACCGTCGCAACAATCCTACGCATACCTTTTCGGACGCTTACGACCTTGCGCAAACGGCAATTTGTTTTTTATGCGAATTTATAACGGATGTTTATACGGTGAAAAACGGCAAGGTAATTACGATTAAACACGCAACTTATACACTCGTGAGTCGTCACGTGGATAGAATGCGTAGACATAATAAGCGCGCTTGCGATATTGATTACTACGCAGAATCTTTATCGGTAGAAATCGACTATTATGAAAAAAAGATTACACGGAAGTAGATAAAAAAATCGAATTGCTTAACCTAAACCTCGTGATAGAGTTGTCCTTGATTGCTATATGGCAGGTATGAACTATAATGAAATCGCTGAATTTCTCGATATTCACCGTGTTATCGTTTTTCGTAGAAGACAGCACGCGCAAGTTTAGAGAAAGCGTTATTCTTTTAAAGAAACGCCTACAGCTTTATATACACGATAAAAGCCGTCTTTGAGAAAACGGAGAAATACTCCCGTACCGCAGGTAACCCGATTATAATCCACTTTACCTTTCAACCTCATACCGATACGGATTTTATTACGATGACCTTCAGAGAAGAACTTCTTGACGCAGAACAAGCAGAAATAGCCTAAAGCAAAGCGAAAAGCGGAAGGCAAAACGCCTTCCGCTTATACGCCGACACAATTTCTCCGCTAAGAATAGCAGACATTTGCGTGGCTTTTTTTGTTTGCAACCGTTTTAAATTTTTTCCGTAGAAATATTCCTTAACGGCCCCTCTTTCATTATAGGATCTTTATGGATTTTTATT
This sequence comes from Clostridia bacterium, assembly GCA_017504735.1. Next base: position 2,196 of record JAFVQP010000026.1, read on the forward strand.
CCATGTTCGTCGTATTCATCGATCAATGCTTTAACATAGAACTCGATAAGCTGAGCAATACTATCAAACACGTGGATGGTTTCAAGGGTTGTTCTATCAATCACATAAAACTTCTTGCCACTATTACGGTGAAAGCAAAAGCGATAACGCGACCCATAATACCCAAAGCAAATCATATCGTCATCCCATTCTGGATTAAACTTTCTCACCGCTAAATTCTCGTAAACAAAGTCCAACGTAGCATAACTTGATTTCAAATCCTCTACACTCACGCCAAAAATACGAAAGCTTTGAGTAAACAACATAATGCCATTATAGCTTTTGTAAAACCCAAGAAGTTCCACGGGCATTTTACAATGCAATACCCTTTCTACTTTCTCGTAGTGTTCCATAGAAACCGGCTTAAACAAAACGTTCAAGAAGGTTCTAGGAGAATACATCGCTATGTTTTGCTGCTTGGTATAGTAGGTGTCTTCATCTTTGAATGCGCCCCACTTCTTTTCTAATACTGTCTTGAAGTTATACATTTTTTTCACTCCTTATTTGCCAATTCTACGTAAAATTTCTTCTACGGTATCCATAATTTCCGGCCGTTTTGATACTGCAAACGCACTATCCGTTACATTCTTCCAGTTTCCACCGTGTAAGTACCTAAAATGCGTTTTGTGCGACGTTAATATTCCGTTCATAGGATCGGATATATATGATAATGCGTCCGCTTTTGAAATTAAGCCTTTGTTGTACGCTTTTACCACCTCGTTGACGTCTACGGCGTGTGCAAATTCACATTGAATAGAGTCCATTTGGAAGTTGGGAAAGCGTCCGTTTTGTTGCACGAATTCAATAATTTCTCTATCCGCAGGAATGTCATAATCCAACCCGTAAAATCTCGTACCGTCTTGAATATTTTCAAGTGCAATGTCCTTCATTGCTTTTCCTGCAGCGTTTCTTGCCTGCTGTATTTCCGCATCCGTTAAAGGATCTGAGATGTTGTTTGCGGCTTTTTGCATAGCCGCGTCCACAGATTCTTCCGCGGCTTCTTTCACAGCTTTGCTTGCATTATATTTTACAGCATCAGGGGCCGCGTCGTCAAGTTTATTTGCTATCGCATCGTCAATTGCATCTGCGACAACGGGAAGTTTTTTTACTTTGATTGCGCCGATTGCCTTACTGACGCCCTTCGTTACAAGTTTACACGCACCGCCGATCGCTACGCCCAAAAGCGTGCCCGTTGCAAAAGAAATGCCTGCGTTAAGAAGACTTCCGCCATCGATCAACGTGAATACTGCATTCGTTGCACCACCGATCACCGCATCTGCAATCAACGACGTAGCCGCGCCGCCAAGCGCACCGCCGACAGCCGCAACCGCTAACTTAATCGGATTCAGTTCGTTTAAATGCTTGTTTTCACCGATAACTTCTACAGCCGCCTCGATGGCCATACCGCTCAGCCCGCCTGCTAAGGGAACAAAGCCTTGAAGGCCAGGAACAACCGTACACACAATCGTTGCTGCGACGCAAATCGCTGCGGCGATGCCCATCATCCATTTAACGAAGGAGCTGGGGGGCTCAGGCGGCTGAGGTTCAATCTCGACCGCAACCAAACCGTCGGCGGTGATGCGGATTGCCATCATAGGATCCATGCCTTCTGCGATTTCTATAAGCTGCGCCACAGAGTAGCCGCAGAAACTTTCTTCTTGGAGCCCCAAAAGATAACTTTCAAGCGCCTCTTTACCGACGTTTACCATCGTTTCGACGTCTGTCTTACAAAATCTAACGTCTTGCGTTGCGAGTATGTTATCAATCTCCGCTTGCAAAGCTTTGTAATCGATGTCCTCGAAAAGCGAAATACCGTTGACGGGGGTGAAACCAAAGTCCGTTTCCAAGAGCATCTTGTTCTCGTCGTAGCTGTAAAGACTGCCGAGACTTTGATCGCATATCTTTTCCAAGTGAGCCCTCGAGCTTATTTTCTCTTCCGTATAGGTGAGCTGCTTGTTCTCCACACCATATTGCACATACTCGTTGTATACGACCGTGTGCGCCTTATAATCTTCCATGCTGTACGTGTAAAGGAAACCGTAGTCTTCACTCGTTTCGCCTAAGCGAGTCATCTTCAAGTAGCCTTCCGTTTCGGGAATTTGCTGCTCGCCGAGGAAGGAAATGAAACCAGAGCCGAAGTAGGTCTTTTCGTCATCTTCAAGCACGTATGCTTCGTCGAAACGAGTGTAGCCGATACCGTAGATTCTCGTCGTTTCATCCGAGAGTGTCACGTACGAAGAGAAAACGTCGTATTCAAGCCCAAGGCGTTCCGTCACCAATCCATACACAAAGGATTCCGTATCCTCGATATCCTCTACGTATTCCTCATAGGTTTCCTGGATAGGGAGCTTTTCTATAAGCTCCCCTTCATCCGTTGCCTGTTCGCTTTCGGGTTTTTCCGCATCAACAATTTCCGCTCCGTTTGGAGCCGTTGCTACGGGAATTTCAAAGTCAATCACGGGGTTTCCGTCTTTGTCTTCCTTATACTGTTTGCTTTTCTGCTTTTCGTCAGCGTGTTGTTCTACAACCGCTTCTGTTGCTTCTTCCGCCATCTTCTCGATGCCGAAGTCGTTCCTCCCGCAAGACGTGATCGTCATGATAGCAAAGGGCAAAGATAATACTACCGATAAGATTTTGCAAAGGGTTTTCTTCATGATTACTTATTCTCCTTTCTCTTATTAAAGATCTTCATGCAGCATACACCGCCGATTGTGACTATTATAAAAAGCCCACCGTTTAAATTAAGCGATGCCGAGCAACCGCTTTCTGCCGTTTCTTCCGTTTCGGTTTCAGCGGGAGCAGCCGCCTCTTCTTGAAGCGCTTCGTTTTCCACTGCAGGGACTTTTTCTTCCACAGTTTCTTCAACGATCTCTTCCGTCGGCTCTTGAATAACTTCTTCCTTGTCTTGGGTAGGTTCTTCCGCTTGAGGTTGCTCCTCAGCGGGCTTTTCCGACCAAATTGCCTCGAAGGTACAATCCTTTTCCCCTACGATATAAGCAGCTGCCTCGTAAGCTTGTCCGTTTATCAACCAGCCTTGGAAAATATAACCTTCGCGGTTGATCATTTGAGGGAGCAAGAAGGTCGAGCCTACCTCGTACTTGGATTCGTGTTTTTCCACGCCAAGGTCGAAGGTTACGCTTGAGTGCGTCTTTACTAATTTTGCCTGCAGCGTAACGTTGCGCTCCGCCGACAACATGAATTTCTCACGCACGTATTCACCCGTCTCTTCATCATACCAACCTACAAAGCGATGATCCTTCGGGGCTTTTACGTCGGGAAGTTCCGTTTCCGTACCGAATTCAACCTCTTCCGTTTCCACTTCGCTGTCCGTATAGTGCAAGGAAAGGAAATATTTTTTCGCTTCCCAAACGGGTTTTAAGATAACGTCTCTAATAAAGAGCACCTCGGAAATTTGTTCGTTGTATTGATTACCCTCATCGTCCACGTAGCCTTTGAAGTTGTAGCCGTACTTCTCCATTTGAGGAAGCAATACGTTCGTTGCCGAGTAGTAGGTGTCGATGCCTTCAATCTCCCCTTCCGAGAAGTTGATGGTAACAGGCACAAACTTCGTTACCGTTACGTTGAAAGAGAAGGTGTAGCCCAGCGTATTGACGACGATGATGCGATATTCCCCTTCTTCGTGGAAGGAAAGGCCGTCCAAATCTTCCGCGGTACAGCCGTCTTCAAACGAGCCGTACTTCCTCACTTTGACGTAGCTGATATCCATATCATCTACCAACGATAAGGTAAATTCATTCGCTTCAACCGTAATCTCTTCCTGCGTCGCCGTTTGATCAAACTGTTCTTCGAAAAGTTCGCCGTTGTAACGATAGGACATGGTTACCGTCGCCGTATTGTCGTCAGGAGCGATGAAACGAATCGGATAAGAGGTTACGTCGCCGTAGATCGTGCTTTCGACTACGATATATCTACCCGTAGGAAGATTGTAATCGATGAGCTGTTGCGCGAAGCCCTTTCCGTATTCAATCTTATAAGCCTTGCCGTTTCCATCCAAAACGGATACCTGCTCACTGTCAATCCCTAAGCTGTCGCGAAGGAAAACGAAGTCCTCGACCTCTTGTTGTACTTCTGCGTCGATACCGTCTTTAAGTGCCGCACTCTTTTTCAAAGCGATCAAGGGGATTTCCGCATTTTGCAACAATGCGATGCGGTCCTCTTCGCTTGCGAACACCACAACGGATGCGGAGAGCTCTAACGCGCGAAGGTTGCGGCCATCCAAAAGCCCATCTTCAAGCGTCGTGTAAGAAAAACCATCCTCTTCGCTGAGGTCGAAATAATTCACAGTTACTGATTGCTCCGTAAAGTAGTTCAACGCAGCCGTGAGGTCGAAGCCACTCTCGTATTTCTCCTTGCTTTGCGTAACGAAGTGTCCGAAGTAACGATAACAACCGTTGGACGTCTCTTCAACAAGCCCGACGTTTTGCGCATAAGCATAATCGTAAGCGTTTTGATAGGAAGAGAAGGCGATGGTGATATCACCGCGGCCAGCCGAACGTTGCGTTACTGCATAGAAGAAAGGCTTCAAGTCGGATACGTTGCTTTGCATGTATTGTGCAAGCAATTTTTTGTTTTCCATGGGACCAGGAGCCGTGCCGTTTTCAATCAGCTTGAACTTAAAGGTTATCGTCTTGCAATCGCCTACCGGATTCGTCGTATTAAACGTGGGATTGTTGAGAAGGACTACTTCATATTCCCCCGCTTCCGTAAGAGTGCCACTCTTTGCCTCTCTGGTGTTTGCAATTTCAATCACCGTACCAGTGGTCAAGTTCTTCACATATCCGAACAAAGGCAAGTATTCCTTTCCAACAGCCTGCAAAGCGTAGTTCGTCAACCCGCCCTCGTAAACGGGAAGCTCCCCTCTATCGTAGATACGCTTAGAGCCAGCCAACAACCCTTCACCAAAGTGATACGCCTTCATTTCTTCGAAGTCACGCGTGTCTACGTAAATGCGGGTTGTCTTCGTTTTTCCAAGCTTCGTCTTTACCGTAACATCATAGCAGCCGTCTTGGGTAATTTTCTTATCGGAAGGAATGTTGAACGCCGAGCCGTTTCTCGTCACGGAAACAGTGGAAGAAGGCAACAACGTTTGATCGATTTGGAAGCCCTTCGAGGTAACGCTGTTGTTCGTCAACGTTTCCGAGCGAGTTAAATAATCAATAGATTCGCCGTCTTCGCCCTTCAACTCCTTGCTGTCCTTTGCTGAAAGGTTGTGGAAGGTCACCGCTGAAGGCTCATCGGAAACTATGTAAAACGTCGAAGTTTCGATTACGTTTTTGTATGCATAGTTGTCTACCATCGTAGGTGTGCCAAGCTTAATGCCGAACAACAGGCGCTTATACCATTCGTAATGTTCGGTTTGCCAGTGGTCTACAATTTCATACAGGTAATCGACCTCTACGTAGACACCCTTCTGTATGTCCTTCCCGTCGGGGCAATATATTTCCACCACATCACCCGCCTTACGGTCTTTCGAGAAGTTGGTTGTATTCAACCCGCCTGCATATTGCTTCGAGCCCAGCTTATTCCAAGTTTTTGCATCATAGCTCGTTCTTACGATAAGCATACCCGATTCAATTTTACCTGGGGAGGATATACCCATAACCGTATCCCCGTCCGTTCCGCCGTAAGAATCACTGCCGAGATACCACTCACCGCCGCCAAGATCGTGCCCCATCTTAAACTTAAGCGAAATCGAAACCGAGCTTCCCGTCACTCCGTATGCGGTATAATTGCCATTTGTCCCCTTTACGATAGAACCGCTCGAAGCATTCACCGACACTTCGGTATACGAAGTTGTACCGCCAACAGGAAGCGAGTCTGTTGCGCCCTCGTTGTTCAGCTTATAGCCCGAACCGTCGGTCGTAACGTAAACCGTCCTCGGCGCAACAAAAGAGTTGCTTCCCGCCGCCGAACCAACAACACTGTCCATCTTTAACGGCGAGACGCCAAACAAGCTGATGCTTGCCGCCGCAATCAAAGACATGCATCCAATTGCCAAAGCTCTCAGAAATGACTTTCTTTTGTTTTTCATAATATATTCCTCCAAAATATAATTTTATCGTTTTGAAGGCTCGGATGATTTTTTAAAAAACAAAAAAATCCGAGCACGTTACCGTACTCGGATAAAAATGCTGTTATGGACGAGCTCCTTGTACGGTTACATACAATGAGTCTCGCATTTTAAGACAAACCAGACTTAATCAGTCACGAAATGTTGATTTGCCACGCTTTACGCGCCTGCTACTCCCTCAATTAGGTTTTACAATAATTATTATACACTATTTTTTTGATTTGTCAA
>JAFVQP010000201.1 GCA_017504735.1 Clostridia bacterium
CGTGAGAGGGCGCCGTCCTAACCGCTAGACGATAAGGCCATATTTAGTTTTTTCTTCTCGTCCCGATTATCGGGTATCTGCCACATCGTGGCAGAGCGTCGTCACTACGTTCCTCGCGCGAACCCGAGTTTGCGCCGTGAGAGGGCTTCTCTCGGACAAAGTAAGGTTGCCTTTGTCCTCGGTCATCGTTCGCGCCAACAAATGCGCGCACTCATCTCGCTCCCCTAAAAAACATTATTAATATTTTTCCCAATGGGTAACTCGTCCTAACCGCTAGACGATAAGGCCTTCTTGCTTTTGCTTATGTAGTATAGCATATTTTTTTTAGAATATCAACTATTTTTTTGTATAAAATTATACTTTTTTTATTTTTCTTCTTCGCAACAATACAATTACGTTATCACACAACAAATTGCTAAAACGCTTTAATCACACGCAATCGTTGCCTCAAAACTTGATACAAACTGTTTTCCTTTTAAATATGCCAACTCGCCATCTAGATCAAAACACAAAATCTTTGCCACCAAGCATTGCCTTGCAGATTTTTGTGCTTTGTTCACCGCCGTATCGCCGTATTTCATATCCCCGACAATCGGACAGCCTATGTGCGCCAAATGCGCGCGGATTTGATGAGTCTTCCCCGTATGTAAAGTAACCTCGACCGTTGTAAATCCATTGATTTGTGACAATACTTTGTATTCCGTCACAATTTTTTCCGCACCTGCTTTAGGCTGATCAAATACCCTTACCTGCGACTTTTCCGCATCCTTTTTCAAGTACGCTGTTAAAACGTCCGCTTTTTTAGGGAAATTTCCTATGCAAAGCGCGTGATAACGCTTTTCCACCCTTCTATCCTTAAACGCTTGCAATAAACACGTTGCCGACTGTTCGTTTAAGGCGAATACCATCAATCCTTGCGTATTTCTATCTAAACGATGAATAAAATAACATTCTTTTTCTCTTTTTAAAGCCGCATATACCGCTTCGGAATTAACGCCGTTTTCCTTGTCAATCACCAAGATATTTTCATCCTCGTAAACGGTAAAAAAGGCAGGTTTTTCTTCCTGCTTTTTGGTCAGGAAATAGCATACCTCATCCCCTTTTGTGAGGGGCATGTCCGCGTTGACACGTTTCCCATTGACCTTAATTTCCTTATTTTTTAAAAGATAATGCCAAAAAAATGCGCCTTGCGCGTAGTTGTTTTCGGTAAATTCTTTTAGGTTTTGATTTTCTTCTACAAACAAACGTAACACGCATCTTTCTCCTTGTTTTTGTATTATCCCCAATATTGTAGCAAACTTTTATAAAAAATGCAAGTACTTTTTTCCCTTTCCCTCTTGACTTTTTCCATATTGTTCGATATAATAAAAAAGATAAAACTTATGGAGGAAATTATGGAAAAATACGCCTGGATGGCAAAAATTAAACCTGGTATGAAAGACGAGTATGTTCGCCGTCACGATGAAATTTGGCCCGAACTTGTAGAAGTGTTAAAATCCGCAGGGGTTTGCAATTATACCATTTGGACGGACGGGGAAACCTTGTTTGGCTACTACGAATGTGAAAAAGGCATCGACTACGCCGCAAAAACACAGGCACAAAGCCCTATCGTGGATAAGTGGAACGAGTACATGAAAGACGTAATGGAAATGCCCCTCGACCCTGTTACAGGCGCACAACCCAAGCTTGTAAACGTATTCACATTAGACTAATTTATGGTAAAATGGGCATACCATGTCCGCGTTGAAAGCAAAAAACCGAGTTTTGACCTGTTCAAAACTCGGTTTTCTTTTTTACTGAACTACATCTAAAACCAAAGGCATTTCCTGCGGTTTTTCCTTCCCGATACGGGTCGAAGCAAGCAACCGCGCTTCCGCGCCGTCAAAGCAGTTATCCTTATCCGAATACAATACTGCTATTACGTCGCCTTTCTTCACGAGGTCACCTGTCTTTGCCTTCAACATAATCCCTGCCGCAAAGTCAATAACGTCCTCTTTCGTGTTGCGTCCTGCGCCAAGCAACAAGCTCGCCACGCCATATCCTTCCGTATCAACGCCAACGATATATCCGTCCTCTTTTGCTGTTACTTCACGGGAATATTTCGCCGTAGGGAATTTTTCGGGATTCAAAATCCATTCCGAATTGCCGCCTTGCGCCTTTACCATCCTTACAAGCATTGCAAGACCTGTCCCATCCGCTATCGCATTGCGTACCATCTTTTCGCAGGTAGCATAATCACCCTTTTCTGCAAGCTCCAATATATGCGCCGCCAATGCCACACAAAGTTCCGTCAAATCAGCAGGGCCTTTCCCTTGCAAGGTGTGAATTGCTTCCACCACCTCTAACGAGTTACCGATGGCATAGCCCAAGGGTCTATCCATATCCGTGATAAGCGCACGCATGCGTTTCCCTGCTTTTTGACCGATGGCAACCATCCATTCGGCAAGTTCACGACTCTTTTCCTGCGTTTTCATAAAGGAACCACTGCCTGTTTTAACGTCCAAAACGATACAATCATCATCAGCGGCAAGCTTTTTACCCATAATACTCGATACGATAAGGGGTAAGCTATCCACCGTTGCCGTTACGTCGCGCAACGCATACAATAATTTATCCGCAGGCGCAAGTTCCGCATTTTGACCAACAATCGCAATGCCGATATCATTGACAATCGCCTTAAACTCTTCAATGGGTAAATCCGTTTTAAACCCAGGGATTGCCTCTAACTTATCAATTGTACCGCCCGTATGTCCAAGCCCACGACCGCTCATTTTCGCAACTTTTACCCCAAGACTTGCCACAATCGGGGTAACGATCAAGCTCGTTTTATCCCCAACGCCGCCTGTGGAATGCTTGTCCACGCGCAAACCCTTGATATCGGAAAAATCCAAACATTCCCCCGAATCACGTACCGCAAAGGTCAACGCCGTTGTTTCTTCCAAATTCATACCGCGGAAATAAATCGCCATACACAAAGCCGCTACCTGGTAATCGGGGATTTTCCCTTCCACATAGTTTTGGATAAACCATTTGATTTCCGCTTCGCTCAATGCGTTGCCGTCACGTTTCTTTTGTATAATATCGTACATTCTCATGGCAATCAATCACTCCAAATCATTCTTACCGAATCCATACGGTAAAATATCCTTAAACGCAAACACCTGCGGTTTTTCGGGCGTACCTAACACCACGCGAAAATCGGGGTCGCAAAACTCCGCCAAAACCTGTCTGCAAACCCCGCAAGGAGCACAAAAATCAGCAATAGTCTCTTCCATGCCCCCTACGATTGCAATCGCGGTGAATTCTCGTTCCCCTTCGCTGACTGCTTTGAAAATAGCAGTACGTTCTGCGCAATTTGTGGGTGAATACGCTGCATTTTCCACGTTACAGCCCTTGTAAATTTTACCACTTTTTCCTACAAGCGCCGCCCCTACGCGAAACCCTGAATAGGGCGCATAAGCCATTTTGCGCGCATCAACTGCGCACTCTAACAATTCACGGTCAGTCACCTAAAATTCCCTCCAAAAAGCTATTTCCATAGATTTCGTCCGTCGGCAACCCAAACCAAGATAAAATGGTTGCGCCTATATCGGCAAAGCTGTCACGCGTACCGAGGTTTGTACCCTTTTTTAATTTTGCGCCATACGCAATCATCGGGGTATATTCTCTCGAATGGTCGGTGGAAGGTGTTGCAGGATCGCAACCGTGATCCGCCGTAATAATCAGCATATCGTCCTCTTTCAATTGCGGTAAAAATCCTTCCAACCAAGCATCAAACGCCGACAATGCGCGAGCATATCCGCCCACGTCGTTACGGTGCCCGTATACCATATCAAAATCCACCAAATTCACAAAGCAAAGCCCATTAAAATCACGGTTTGCCATACCCATGGTCGTGTTCATCCCTTCTTCGTTGTTGCCCGTAGGGTTGCTTTCCGTAAACCCTTTCCCGGCAAAAATGTCGAAAATTTTGCCAACGGAAATCACGTCGTAGCCAGCCTTCATCAACAGGTCGGGCACAGTCGTTGCAGGAGGTTGCAAGGAATAATCGTGACGGCGCGGCGTACGTTTGAAGGGGTATTCACCATTGAACGGACGGGCGATAATACGCCCTACACCATGTTCGCCTTTCAAAAGTTCTCTTGCGATTTCACAATAACGATATAAGTCCGCCACAGGCACATAATCTTCATGCGCCGCAATTTGGAATACGCTATCCGCAGACGTATAAACGATTAACTTGCCCGTCTTGATATGCTCTTCACCAAAGTCTTTAATAACTTCCGTTCCCGAATAAGGACGGTTGCACAAAGTACCCCTACCCGTCAAACGTTCAAACTCCGCAATCACCTCTTTAGGGAAGCCGTTGGGATAGGTAGGCAAAGGCTTCGGAGAATAAACCCCAGCAATTTCCCAATGTCCTATCGTCGTATCCTTACCCTTGGATGCTTCACGCATTCGGGCATAGCAGGTACGTGTTGAATCGATTTTTTCGCCTATACCATCTATGGCGAAAAGCCCCATCTTTTCCAAGTTGGGGCAATGAAAATCGGGATGTTGACGAATGGAAGCAAGCGTGTTGCTCCCCTCGTCTCCCCATACAGCGGCATCGGGCATTTCACCGATACCAACACTGTCTAATACAATCAAAAATACTCTTTTAGCCATAAAACTCCATTACTCTTCTGCCAAATTCAAGGCAATCTCCATCATCTTCGTGAAAGAAATTTGACGTTCTTCCGCCGTTGTATTTTCTTCGGGATAGATAAAGGAATCGCTTACCGTACAAATGCACAATGCCTTTTTACCAGCGCGCGCCGCATTGCAATACAAAGCAGCCGATTCCATTTCAACACCGAGCACACCCATCTTCGCCCATTGCATACCCGAATTTGCATCATCATAGAACATATCCGAGGACAAAATGTTGCCCACACGATAGTTTACGCCTGCCTTTTCACATTCTTCCGCCGCACGACGAACCAAATCGAAGTTTGCAATCGGACAGAACGTACCGGGTAAGTTGTATTGCGAAGCGTAATTGCCGTTGGTGCAAGCCCCCATCGCAACAATAATATCTCTTGCATGAAGTTCAGGCGAGAACGAGCCGCAAGAACCTACGCGGATAATCGATTCCACACCGTAAAAGTTAAACAACTCATACGAGTAAATACCGATAGACGGCTGTCCCATGCCCGAAGCCATAACGGATACGCGTTTGCCCTTGTAATAGCCTGTATAACCTTGTACGCCGCGCACGTTGTTGACAAGCACAGCGTTTTCTAAATAATTTTCAGCGATAAATTTTGCACGCAGGGGATCGCCCGGCATCAAAACGGTTTTTGCGAAATCACCCAACTTTGCAGAAATATGAGGGGTAGGAATTGACATAATATTTTACTCCTTTTGTATTTTACTTTAAAACGAGGCGTTACATACGCCGAAGATTAATAACCTTTGCCTTCTACGCCTTGCACCGCTTTTACCACACGGCTTGTCCCAAGACGGGAAGCGCCTGCATCCAAGAAATCCTGCGCGTCCTGTAAACCGGAAATACCGCCAGCCGCTTTTACAAGCACTTTTTCCCCTACGTTTGCGCGCATCAATTTTACATCTTCAAGCGTTGCACCAGCCGTAGAAAAGCCAGTAGAAGTTTTAATATAATCCGCACCTGCGTCCGTTACAATTTTGCACATACGCAACTTTTCGTCTTCCGTCAAAAGACAGGTTTCGATGATAACCTTAAGGATTTTTTCACCGCAAGCTGCCTTGATTTTTTTGATTTCATCGCATACCTGCTCATCGCATCCTTGCTTCAAAAGACCAATATTGATTACCATATCAATCTCGTCTGCGCCCTTTGCGATGGCGTCCTGCGTTTCAAAAACTTTCACCTCGGTCGTATTGTAACCGTTGGGGAAACCGATAACCGTGCAAATCTGCAATTTATCCCCTACATACTGTTTTGCCTGTTGCACATAACTAGGAGGAATACACACCGAGGCGGTTTCGTATTTCATACCGTCGTCGCAGATTTTTTTAATTTGCTCCCAAGTTGCCGTTTGTCCAAGCAACGTATGGTCGCATTTCGACAAAATATTTTTCACGTCTAACATATTTTTGCTCCATTTCTCAAAATTTTCTCCTATTATATCCCCTTTTCTTATTTCTGTCAAGGGGATTATTGATTTTTCTTGGGTTTTCCACATATTTTTCCCTTTTTGTTGCTTATCCATTCGTTATATTGATTGATGGTGCTTTTTGTATAGTTTTTTTATTTGCAAAAAATTATATTTTTTTAAAATTGTGGAAAATTCATTTGCTTTTTGTCGAAAATTGTGCTATGCTTGTGGTGTATGTTGTGCGTATAGCGCACATAGCGCACACGCATTATGGGAGTTTTTATGGCTGTTTCACTTCAAAAAGCTAATTTTTGGAAACGCATTTCCGCATTTATGTTCGACATTATCGTCACGGTAATGCTGACAATGGGATTTGCGACCGTGATCAACGTTTTTTGCGGATATGACCAAAAAGCGTCGGAGTTGAACGCCTATTATGCCCACTATGAAGAAACTTACGGGATTGACTTTGATATCAGCGAAGAAGATTTCAACAAGCTCTCCACAGAACAACAAGATGTGTACACAGAAGCAAATAAAGCCTTGCAAAACGATAAAGATTTTCAAGATGCTTATAGAGCGATTTTCAGTTTAACCATGTTGATGTACGGTGGCGGCGCGTTGCTTGCATTCCTCTTATGGTACTTTGTCATCCCTTTATTTTTTGGTTACGGGCGGACAATGGGCAAACGCATTTTCGGCCTTGCCGTCATCCGCACCAACTGTGTCAAAGTAAGCACCCCCGTATTATTTATCCGTACCGTCATCGGTATGTACGCTATTGAAACCATGATGCCCCTCTCCCTTTTGATTATGATTGCATTTGATATGATGGGCATCGTTGGATTAATTACCATTGGGCTTTTGGGTATTTTACAACTTTGGGTGTTGATTTCCTCAAAAACCAACTCTTCCATACACGACTTGCTCACCGACACGGTCGTTGTCGAATTTATGAGCCAGCAAATCTTTGATACGCAAGAAGATTTGATACATTTTGTTCAAGAGGAACATAATAAAAACGTTGAAAAAGCGGAATACGACCGCCTTCAAAATAATCAAATGACACAAATATAACATGCAATAGGATGTTATATGAAAGTAGAATTGCAAAATTTGACCAAAATTTTCCCGAGCCGTAACAAAAAATCGGGAGAAGAGGTCGTTGCGGTTAACGATTTCACCTTTACCATCCCCGATGGCAAATTGGTAGGTCTTCTTGGACCTTCCGGTTGCGGGAAAAGTACGACGCTGTACATGATCAGTGGGTTACAGCAGCCTTCGTCTGGTAAGATTTTCTTCGGCGAAGAAGACGTTACGAATTTGGCACCTGAAAACCGCGGTATCGGTTTGGTGTTCCAAAACTACGCCCTCTATCCCCACATGACTGTTAAGCAAAACATTTTGTTCCCCTTGCAAAACTTGAAGGGTGCGGACAAGCTGACCAAAGAACAAATGCTTGAACGTGCGCTTGAAGTTGCAAAATTGGTACAAATTGACGAGTTGATGGATAGAAAGCCTAGCGAATTGTCGGGTGGTCAGCAGCAACGTGTTGCTATTGCGCGCGCCCTCGTTAAAATGCCCCGCGTATTACTTTTGGACGAACCTCTTTCCAACCTCGACGCACGTCTTAGATTGCAGACGCGTGAAGAAATTAGAAGAATTCAAAAAGAAACGGGCATCACCACCGTTTTCGTTACGCACGACCAAGAAGAAGCAATGAGCATCTCCGATATGATCGTCGTTATGAAATTGGGCGTTGTTCAACAGGTTGGTAAGCCTCAGGAAATTTACGACAGTCCTACAAACCTTTTCGTTGCGAAGTTCCTCGGTACCCCTCCCATCAACGTATTCAGTGGCCGTGTACAAAACGAACAGTTGTATCTTGGTGATAACGCTGTCCTCACCGTAAAAGGCGTTCAAGATTGCGCTGTAACGGTTGGTATCCGTCCTGAAGGCTTTATCGTGGATGAAAACGGCGCGTTGGAATGCAACCTTTCGAACATCGAAGTTATGGGTCGTGACGTAAGCGTTGTTTCCACACACGAAGCGTCTTTGAACCCTCTTGTTCGTTCTATCATCGATGCTGACGAAGCACCCAAGACGGCTGAAAAAGTACGTTTCAGCTTAAAACCTCACAAAGTATTCCTCTTTAACTCGGAAACGGAAGAAAGAATTTACTTCGAGGTGTAAATATGATAGAAAACAAAAACTTCCCCGTTTCAGACGAAACGGAAAACCTCACCCCTATGGATAACGAGCTTATCGATGCAGTAAAAGACGACGTTACTCCTATGGACCTTGAGGAAAAGCCTAACTTTTTCAATAAAGTTTTTGTAAAAGGTTTTTGGCAAACCTTTTGCATCGCTTGGATTTACAAAAAGCTGTGGAAAGACATCATTGTAAACAAGCTCAAATTTGATAAATGGAAAGGTTGGATTTATTTATTACCCGTATTGGTATTGATTGCAATCTTTACCATTTGGCCCATCATCAATACTGTGCGTATTGCCTTCTTAAACGGCTACAGTAACCTTGGTGAAATCGGTGGCGAAACCTATTCGTTTGGTATTGCAAACTTTGTTGACGTTATCAAATACGATACCGAATTTGCAACCGCAATGAAAAACACCGTTTTACTTTGCGTACTTACCGTTCCTCTCTCAACAGCAATCGCATTGTTGATTTCGGTATGCTTAAACGCAATTAAACCTTTGCAAAAATTCTTGCAGACCATCTTCTTCTTGCCCTACGTAACCAACTCGTTGGCGATTGGTATGGTATTCGCGGTAATGTTCGACATCATCGGTCTTCGTCTTGGTACGAGAAACCCCTACATCGAAACCGCAGGTATCATCAATACCTTCCTTGGTTATCTTGGCGTTGGCCCTATCAACTGGATTGATACTGGTTCGACCTATGGCGCAAAATTGACCGTTATGGTTATATATATTGTATGGAATGCATTGCCCTTCAAAATTCTTGTACTTTTGGGTGGTTTGCAAAGCGTAAACAAACAATATTACGACGCTGCAAAAATTGACGGCGCATCCCGCAGCCGCATTTTCTTCCGTGTAACCGTACCCCTTTTGTCCCCTATGATTGCATACGTAGTTATCACGGGCTTCATCGGCGGTTTCAAGGAATATACGAGCGTTGTTGGTATTTTCGGCGATAAGATGGGGCCTGTTGGTCAAGTTGGCAGTATGCAAACCATGGTTGGTTTGATTTATAAAGCCCTTGAAAACGACAAGGCCGGCCGTGCGAGTGCGGCAGCATTGATTTTGTTTGCCATTATCTTTGTTGTAACGATGATTAACTTGCGTGTCAGCAAGAAGAGAACGCATTATTAAGGAGGCATAAATATGGAAGAGAATGAAAACATGACTGTTTCTAACGAAACGGAAAATCTTAACCTTGTAGATGATGACCTCCTTGATGCAGTAAAAGAAGATCCCACGGCGGAAGAGCTTGGCGAAAACGAAAATGGTAGCGCGCTTGTTGCAGGTGTCATGCAAGAAAAAGACATGCAACAGGTTACGGCAAAACAGCGCGTTATGAAGATTTTGGTGCAAGTTGGCCTCTATCTTTTCCTCGGCGTTATGGCATTGATCGTTTTATTCCCCTTCTACTGGATGATTATTTCCTCCTTGAAGACCTTGGACGAATACGAACTCCGTAACCCCACCTTCTTCCCCAACGAATTTCATTTCCAAAACTATGCAAACGCTTTCTCGAAAGCAAACATGGGTAGATTGTTCTTGAACACCCTTTACGTAGGTGTCGTATCCACCTTGCTTTCGTTGGTTATTACCATTCTTGCGGCATTTGCATTCTCTAGATTGGAATTTAAAGGGAAAAACGTGTTGTTCGCATTCTTGCTTGCAACAATGATGATCCCTGGTGAACTTTTCACCATCACCAACTACATTACGGTAAATCGTTTGGATTGGATGAACACTTACACGGTATTGATTGTTCCTTTCCTTGTCAGCGTCTTCTATATATATTTATTGAAGCAAAACTTCCAACAAATCCCCAACGAATTGTATTTGGCGGCGAAGATTGACGGGACGAACGACTTTAAATATCTTTGTAAAGTAATGATTCCTTTGGCCCTTCCTACGATTATCTCCATCACGATTTTGAAAATGATGGGTTCGTGGAACAGCTACATGTGGCCTAAGCTCGTTGCAAACGACGATTTGCACAAGTTGATTACCAACGGTTTGCGTGAAATGGATTTCTCGGAAGACGGCAACCAAGGCCGTATCGACTACCCTCGTCAGATGGCGGCGGTTACGATGGTATCCATCCCCTTGTTCCTCGTGTTTGTATTCCTTCGTAAGTACATCATGAAGGGCGTTTCTAGAAGCGGTATTAAGGGTTAATCCCCTAATGAAATTGAAAAAATATTTAAGGAGAACAATATTATGAACAAAATGACCAAGAAGATTCTTGCATTTGCATCACTTCTTACGTTGTTACCCAGCGCAGTTGCCTGCGGTGGCTTATGTGGCACCGGCAATGGTACCAGCGACGTAGAGCTTACAAAAGGCTTCTGGGCTGAACTCGCACAAACTTCCGTTGGTGGCGGCAGCAGCAGCGGCAAAGTTGACTACACTGGCGACGTAAAAATCAACGGTGATCCCTCCGCAGCAGTAGCATACGACGGCAGCAAAGTTACCGTTACCTTCTACCACACGATGGGTCAGAAGTTGCAGGAAGTATTGAACGCTTGGATCCCTGAATTCAACAAACAATATCCCAACATCACGATCGAACACAAACAGCAAGGTAGCTACGACGACCTTCGTAAACAAATCACGACCGAATTGAACGGTGGTAACTCCCCTTCCATGGCATACTGCTACCCTGACCACGTTGCACTTTACAACAAATCGCGTGCAGTTGCTACGTTGGACGATTTCATCGCAAGTGAAACGATGGGTCTTGGTCAAGAAACTGCAAACGAATTCGTTCGTGGTTACTATGAAGAAGGCCGCGCATACGGCGATGGCAAGATGTACACCCTTCCTTACTCGAAATCGACGGAAGTTTTGTACTACAACAAGACGTTCTTCAATAAGCACGGCTTGGCAGTACCTACCACTTGGGATCAAATGGAAACGGTTATGGAACAGATCATCGCAATCGACCCCATCGCAGTTCCTCTTGGTTATGACTCTGAAGCAAACTGGTTCATCACGATGTGTGAACAGTTGAACACCCCTTACACGACTGCTACCGAAGGTCAGAAGTTCACCTATGACGTTAGCACGAACCACGAATTTGTTGGTCGTTTGAGAGAATGGTATCAAAATGGTTGGGTAACCACCGAAGAAATCTACGGCGCTTACACGTCCGACCTCTTCACACAGACCGATCCTACGCAGGCTAAGTCCTATATGTGTATTGGTTCGTCCGCAGGTGCATCCTATCAGTGTCCCGATCCTTTCACCGATGAAAACGGTCAGGTTTCCTATCCCTTCGAAGTAGGCGTTGCATTGCCTCCTCAGATTAACCCTGAAGCACCTAAGGTAATTTCCCAAGGTCCTTCCCTTTGCATGTTCAAGAAGAGCGCACAAGAAATGGCAGCTACTTGGTTGTTCATGAAGTTCCTTACGACGAACGCTGGTTTGCAGGCAAACTTCTCCGCAACCTCTGGTTACGCACCCGTAATCAAGAACCTTGACAAGAAGCACGAAGGCTACGCAACGACGTTGGCAACCGCTGACAGCAACGCAAACCTTCAGGCTACCTGCGTTAAGCAGTGTTTGAACCAAGAAGATGCGATGTTCGTATCCCCTGCATTCGTAGGTTCTTCCGGTGCACGTGAAGAAGTTGGTATCTTGATTCAGAACTGCTTCGTAAACAGCCCTGCAAACGGTCAGTCCGCTGCTGATTTCATCAAAGAACAGTTCAAGGCAAGCGTTGACAAACTTAAGTACGAATACGGTGCATAAGAAAATCCTTATTTAAGGTAATTATCCCTATGAAAAAATCTATTTTATCTTTAATCTTAGCGTGTGCTTGCACGTTTGGTTTGGTTGTAGCAAACCGCAGCGTTGCTTCTTCGGAAGTAACGCCTGCGGCAGCAGCCGAAGCAGTAGAAGTTATTGACTATGCTGCCCAAGTTCAACTCGACTTGAACGGTAATTCTCAAACACTTCAAAACGCAAAAGTTAAAACGTTCATTGACGGTGATACAACTCACTTCTTCGCAGCTGATTTCCCTAACGGCGTATTGAAGGCAAGATATGCAGCTGTAAACACCCCCGAATCGACGGGTAAGTTGGAAGAATGGGGTAAAAAAGCCTCTAAATTCACCCAAGAAAAATTGTCTACCGCAACCTCTATCATTGTAGAATCGGAAGACGCAGTATTTACCCCCGACTCTACGGGCGATAGATACATCTCTTGGATTTGGTACAAAGCCCCTGGCGCGACCACCTATCGTAACCTCAACATTGAATTGTTGCAGGAAGGTCTCGGCCGCGGTTCTAGCGCGCTTACCAGCCGTTATGGTGAAATTGCCTCTGCGGCGATTGCACAGGCAAACGCATTGGAATTGCACGTATATGGCCCTAAGGGCGTTGACCCCGACTTCTACTACGGCGAATCCATTGAAATGGATCTTAAGGAACTTCGTTTGAACCTTGCTAAATACAGCGGTAAACGTGTTGCTTTTGAAGGTATCGTTTCCTATTACGTAAACCAAGGTGTTTACGTAGAAGATTTTGACGAAGAAACCCAGATGTATTACGGTATCTACGTATATTATGGTTTCACCTCGATTTCTTCGCAAGGTGTAGGCGTATTGTCCATCGGTAACAAAGTACGTGTTACGGGCGTTGTGCAATACTACGAAGCAGGCGGTTCGTACCAGGTTTCCGACTTGAAGTATAACCCCTACATTCCTTCTGCTGATGATATCCGCTTGATTGAAAAAGGATACGCTGCGGCAAACGTAGAATTGACGCCTTCCGAGTTCAACAAGAAGATTGCCATTGACATTACGACCGAATCGACCGATGCGGATGGTAACGTTACCACGGAAACCACGACCAAGTTGATGCCTTATGCAGAGCTTGCCATGAATACTTCCGTTGCAATGAAAGGTCTTAAAGTTAAAGACGTTTATACCACCGACAACGGCGGCAACAACGACGGCGCAATGACCTTGACCTGCGAAGCAAACGGTCAAACGGTAAAGGTACGTACCGTTGTTTTGAAGGATTCTGCTGGCAATATGGCTACGGAAGATATGTTGAAAGGTAAAACCATCGACGTAACGGGCGTTATCGACAGCTTTAACGGCGAATATCAAATCAAAATTATCTCTTTGGCAGGTATCCTTGTAGAAGGCGAATCCTTATTCCCTCCTGTAGAAAAACCTGAACCCCCTGTAGAAGAATCTACGGATACGACGTCGGAAACGACCTCGGATACAACCTCTAGCAATGCAGGTCTTGGCTGTATGGGTGTAATTGCTGCCCCTGCCCTTTTGCCTGTCCTTGCTGCTGCAGTTGTATTGCTCAAAAAACGTGAAAATTAATTAAAAAAAATTTATATAAGGAGAAAAACTTATGAAAAAAATCATCCCTGGCCTTCTTTCTATGTTGTTGTGCCTTGGTATGGCTACTGGCTGTGACGCAGTAAAAGAAAAACTGCCCGACGTCAAATTGCCTGGTTTCTTGGAAAATATTCTTGGTAAAGAATCTGCTTCCAGCGAAGAAGACACGGCATCTAAATCCACGCCTGATAGCTCCACACCTGACGATAGCTCGGAAGAACCCCCTGCACTCCACGCACACGAACAGGATTTGAAAGACGTTAAAGAATACCTTCAGGGTATCGTTAACGAAATGTCGTTGGAAACGCGTAAAGAATTCAAGCTTATCAACAGCTATGCATTCTTCGGCGAAACCGCTAAGTATGACATTGCTTGGTCGGTTAACGTAGAAGGTATCACCATCGTTGAAGGTGAAACGGAAGACACCGTTAAAATTGGTGAATTCGCAGAAGATACTCCCTTCGTTTTAACCGCAACGATCACCGATCCCGAAGGCTGCCACACCACGACGGCTACCTTTGACGGGATCGCATTGAAGGCATTGAGCCTTGTGCCTACGATGATTTCTGCAAAACCTGTAGAAAACACCGCTTATAAGCTTTACGTTTATCAGCAGACTTTGGCTAAAGACCTCTACTTCAATGGTTATGACAAGGCTGCTACATACTACTTCGGTACGACCGAAAACTACGAAGAAGCAGTTGACGTTTATGCTGAATACATCGAAGGCAGCGACAACTTCTACTTGACCTTCACGTATGAAGGCGTTAAGAAGTACATCGGTGTTAGATTGAGCGAAGACAAAGCACACGACAACATCGTTGCTACCACCGAACCTGTATCCAGCTTCTTCTGGAATGAAGAACTTCAAACCGTTTGTACGCATCTTGACGAAAACAAGAACGGCGAAGCTGCTGACTACTACATGGGTAACTACAGCAATAAAGATACCATTAGTATGTCCATGACTTCTTACGCTTCTACCAGCAACGTTGGTGGCTTGGTTACGATGGTTGACAAGAACCAGTTCACCCCTGCTGTTAAGGTTGCTACCGAATTGGAAAGACTTTCCGTTAAGACGACCTTCGTTGGCGCTGACAGCTACGACCTTCCTACCTCTGGTGTAGTTTACTCTGACGTAGCTATTAGCTGGGAAGTTGTAAGCGGTGAAAGCGTAGCTATTGCAGACGGCAAACTTACGACGACCGCTCCTGCAGCTGATACGTCGGCTGTTATTAAAGCTACCCTTACCTGCGGCGACGTTACCGAAACGAAAGAATTCACCATCGCTGTAAAAGCTGAAACGGAAGGCCCTGCTGCAATCCTTAACCAGCTCTACGCTTTGGCTGATAATGAACAAGTTACCGGCGAATTCACCTTGACGGGTAAGATTACCGCTTTGGATAACTACAGCAACCCTACCATCGTGGTTGACGGTTATGAAAATATGCCCGTTTACTGCTACAGATTGTCTGTTACCAACGCGATTGGCGAATACATCACCGTAACGGCTACCACCATGAAGAACTACGGCGGTACGTATGAATTTATGAACTGTACGTTGGTTACTGAAGGCGGTAATGAAGGCGAAACGACCGAACTTCCTGCAGATGGTTCTACGTTGACGATTGACGAAGTTCTCGCATTGACCTATACTGGCGATACGGCCAACAAATACTACGTAACCGGTACCGTTAAAGAAGTATATAACACCACCTATGGTAATATGTACATCACGGACGAAGATGGTACTGAATTGACCGTTTATGGTACGTACAACGCTGATGGTACGCTTAGATTTGACGCAATGGATGCAGCTGCTCAACCTAAGGCTGGCGACATCGTTAAATTCTACTCCATCCTTTCTTCCTACAATGGTAAGAACCAGTTGAAGAACGCTTGGATCATGGAAGTTACCCCTGGTCAAGGCGGTAGTGAAGGCGGCAACGAAGGCGAAGGCGAAACCCCTTCCACCCCTTCCGAAGTTGTAAAGGCTACTGGTGATTCCTTCACCATCGAATCTTATGCAACGGCTAACGCTTGGGCAAACAGCACCCTTTATGCAACCATCGAACACGAATTCTACACGATTACCGCTTCTGGTACGCCCGTTGGCGACTGGGGTCTTAACTCTGGTAAATACTACACGAGCGGTCAAAGCTGGAGAATTTACCAAAATGAATCCCCTGCTGTTACCTTTACGGCAGTAGAAGGCAAGACCATTGCTACCATTAAAGTTACCTATGCTATCAAAAATGGCGGTATCCTTACTTTCAATGGCACAAACTACGAATCTGATGCACTTATCACCGTAAATGCAGCAACCGCAACCTTTGGCGTTGGTCAAACGGGTACTGCAACCAACGGTCAAGTACAAATCACGGCTATCGAAGTTCTCTTCGCAGAAGAAGCACCTGCAACCTACACCTTGACGTTGATGAATGGTAACCCTAGAATGGGCGGCACCATGGAAACGTTTGAATACGAAGAAGGCGCTAAGCTTGACCTCGCTCCCCTTACCGCTGACGGCAAGACCTTCCTTGGCTGGTTTGCTACGGACGACGCAGGCGAATACGTTGCAGCTCCTGAAACGATGCCCGCTGAAGCAGTTGCTTTGTTCGCAGTTTGGGAAGTTACCGCTTACACCGTAACGTTTGTAAATGGTGAAGAAACCACGTCCGTTAAATTCGGCGTTGAATACGATTTCGCAAACGGTATCGAAGCTACTGTAAACGAACTTAGCTACGTTTTGGCAGACAACCTTCCCGAAGGCTATATGTTCCAGGAAATGGTACCTGAAACGTTCGAATTGAAGGATTACACCTTCACGATTGTTGAAATCCCCCCTACACTTTACACCCTTACGTTGGTAAATGGTGAAAATCCTCGCGTTCCTGGCGCAGTAACCACCTCTGAGCTTGTTGAAGGTGCTACGCTTGAACTCCCTGTACTTGAAGCTGAAGGCAAAACCTTCAAAGGCTGGTACTTGGTTGACCTCGCTACGGGTATGCCTTCGGAAGAAGCTCCTAAAATCATGCCTGCAGCAGCACTTACCTTAAAGGCTGTTTGGGAATATGAAATTTACACCTTGACGATTGTTAATGGTGAAACCTCTACCGAATTCCAGTTCGCAGTTGAATATAACGGCAACATCATGATCAGCGTAAACGACCTTGCATACGTTTTGGCTGACAACCTTCCCGAAGGTTATATTTGGCTTGAAGAAGTTCCTGAAACATTCGAATTGAAAAATTACACCTTCACGGCTCACAAGCACGCATATGATGAAAAAGTAGTAAGCCCTACCTGCACGACGGACGGCTACACCACCTATGCTTGTGGCTGCGGCGACACCTACAACGTAGCAGGCGAAACTGCTCTTGGTCACGCTGACGAAGATAACGACTTTAAGTGCGACAACTGCTCCACGATTGTTGAACCTAAAGTAGATACGTTGACCCTTGACGAAGCAATCGCTTTGGGTAAATTGTATGCTCATAATACCTACACCACCAACAAATATTACGTAACCGCTACCATCGCTGACATTTACAACACCACGTTTGGTAACGCAAACGTTTATGCTGAAGACGGTACCAAGTTCGTAATCTATGGTATGTACAACTACGATGGTAGTGTTAGATACGATGCCCTTGAAACTAAGCCCGGCGCTGGTGACGAAGTTACCGTTTACGGTATCATCGGTAACTACAGCGGTACCCCTCAGATGAAGAACGGTTGGATTGATGACTTTATTGCACACGAACATGATTACAGCGAAGTTGTAACGGCTCCTACCTGCACGACGGACGGTTACACGACCGTTACCTGCAGCATTTGTAAGGCATCTTCTGTTAAAGACGTTGTTACGGCACTTGGTCACACCACTGAAGCTGGTACCTGCGAACGTTGCGGTAACGAAATCGGCGGCGAAAGCAGCGAACCTGCAGTAGTTGCAACCTTCGATTTCGGTGCAAATGGTACTGCTTCTCACGTTGATGGTAATGACCTTGGCGCATCTAAGTCCTACACCGTTGGTACCTATACCCTCGCTTTGACGAATATGTCCAAGGTTTATGGTCCTGCATACGACGCAAAGGGCAACTCCTGCCTTAAGTTCGGTACCTCTAAAGTTATCGGTTCGATGAGCTTCACCGTTCCTGAAAACGTAACCAAGGTTGTTATTTATGCCGCTAAGTATAAATCCAACTCCACGAAGGTTAACGTGAATGGTACGGATTACAGCTTGACGAAGAACTCCAACGATGGTGCATATGATGCTATCGAAGTGGATACCACCACGACGAAGACCGTTACCTTTAAAACTGTTGCTAGCACCTATCGTGCAATGATCAACACCATCGAATTCTGGGCATAAGCTTATAATTTGATTGTTGCTTAACTAGCAAAACTGAACCGCTCCCTTTCGGGGGCGGTTCTTTTATCTTCTATGAAAATTAGAGATACGCTCCACGCGGTTGCCAATATGCAACCTTGGTCGGTATGACAAATAAGCGCCTTCTTCTACTTTCAAACTCTTAAGCCGATATGGAAAAGGGAACGCGGAATGACAATTCGCTTTGTATTATTGATTGACTTATCTTTGTTAAAATGGTATAATATGCCTATGAATATTCTTTTACAAAAAATTAAAAAATCTTGCGTGGCTGTGTTTGCCATTATGCTCGGTTGCACCGCTACGGCGTGTCAAATTCCCTTTCCTTTCCCCTTAAGCAGTTCTTCTATGGAGCAATCCTCTACCTTGGACGGTGAAGAAAGCCAAACGGACACTTCTTCTACTGAAGAAAGCGGTGAAGATTCCTCGTCCAGTCCCTCTTCTTCAAATGATGACACCTCGTCTGATACTTCTTCAGATAGTTCCAACGAGGACGAAACGGACGAAGCATGGGAAGAAGCAGGACGTATCATGGATATGGCATACTCCTTGACCACAGGCGCAAGCCTTGACGGTACCTATACTTTGACAGGCACCATTTCTTACCTTGATGGGGATTATTCCTCGTCCAAGGGAATTTGCCTGTACATGAACGTACACGAAGAAAATCGCCGTGAATTGTATTGCTACCAGTTGAAAGGTGCAGGCGCAGAGCTTATCGGCGCAGGCGATACCATTACGGTGCAAGGTTCTATCAAAAATTACAAAGGTATGATCGAGTTTGACAAGGGTTGTACCCTCATCTCGTACACCTTGGCGGACGGAACGCAAGGCGATACGACAACGGGTGAAGACCCTTACAAAAACGTGAGCAAGTCGGATTTCTACGCAACCTACACCGTTGCTACTAGCAACGAGGATGCATATTACCGCAGTTTACATGGTTTTATGTCGGGGGAATTGACTGTACCCGACCAAGCGCCTACCCTTTCCCCTTATCGTCCCAAAGTGGGTACTGCCTACGTGCGCAACAATGAAATGCGCTACGAGGAAAATGGCAAGGCCTACGTGGTAACCGACGTATATGGCAAGGAAGCCTTTACCGTATATAAAGACGGCGCATATATCACTCTGGAAGAAGTGGCGGCGTACGTGTATGCTTTTGGCACCTATCCAAAGAATTACACCACCTCGAAAAACACCTCGCCTTCCGACAGCGTTTGGGTGGAATATTTGCGTGTAAACCACACCAGCTTTTCAGGCGACACCTCTAGATACCCTTACGAACCCAAGCTCCCTAACATCAGCGGTTGCGGGGGGAATTTGAATTACTACGAGATGGATATCGGCACCACAGGTACCGATTGCGATCCTTCCTACCCTGCCGCTCTCTACAACAACGGCAGCCATATCGACCGTGGCGCGGCGCGTATCGTCTATGGCAAACGGGACATCGACGGCGACGGTGTATTGGAACAAGGCGAACACCACGTTTTCTAGACCTACAACCATTACAACGATTTCCAAGAATATCTCAACTACCAAGGCGGTTGGGGTGAAATGTTCGGAAACATCACGGGCGGTGGTACGATTTCGAGTAAGTACGACTACAATC
>JAFVQP010000202.1 GCA_017504735.1 Clostridia bacterium
ACATATATAAAAAGTGTGGAAATTCCTGACAGTGTGACTTCGATTGGTGACTATGCGTTCTATTATTGCGATAGCTTGACGAGTGTGGCAATTCCTGACGGCGTGACGACGATTGGTGATTATGTATTCTATTATTGCGATAGCTTGACGAGTGTGGCAATTCCTGACGGCGTGACGACGATTGGTGAACAGGCGTTCACTGGTTGCGATAGTTTGAGAAGCGTGGTAATCGGAGACAGCGTGACTTCGATTGGTTATTATGCGTTCGCTTCTTGCGGTAGTTTGACGAGCGTGGTAATCCCCGACAGCGTGATAAAGATTGGTGTTGGGGCGTTCCAATATTGCAGAAGATTGACGAGTGTGGTAATCCCTGACAGCGTAACTTCGATTGGTGATTATGCGTTCTATTATTGCGATAGCTTGACGAGCGTGGTAATCGGTGACAGTGTGACCACGATTGGTGATTATGCGTTCTATGATTGCAGTAGCTTGAAGACGGTATATTATAAAGGCACGGCAAGCGATTGGGAGAATATGTCGATTGATGATGATCACTCTAAATTAACCTCTGCGGCGAGATATTACTACGATGAGAGTGAAAGCGTGGAAATGTGGTGGCACTATGACGCCGCAGGAAACATCGTTTCCTGCGCGTAGTGAAGTTGTGGCAAAGCCACAGTGAAGTTATGCCTACGGCATAGTGAAGTTGCGCTTTCAGCGCAGTGAAGTTTGCCCCTTGGGCGAGTTATTGCCATTATTTATATCAGCCACAACTTTTTGCGGAACGCAAAAAACTTCACTTTGAGCGGAGCGAAAAACTTCACTTGGAACAAACTTCACTTTGCGCCAGCAAAACTTCACGGATAAATTCCCTGTTTTCCCCACACACTATCCTCGTGGGAGGGATCGTATGCGGGATAAACGGGAAGAAAACGGCGCTGCGCAAATGGCTTGGCAACTCTTTGAAAAAACGGGCAATATCAGCTACTATATGCTCTACTACGATATTTTACGGAAGAAATAAACAACAGGAAACGAAGGTATGGAAATTAAGACGGAAGCAATTGTGTTGCAATCAATCGACTATAAAGACAACGATAAATTGCTGACCTTGTTTTCCCCCTCTTTGGGTAGAATTACGGCAGGGATCAGGGGTGTGAAAAAGCCGAAGGCAAAGCTCGCCTTTTCCGCACAGCCCTTTTGCTTTGCCGAGTATATCCTTGCCGAAAAAGGGGGACGGTACACCGTCACCAATGCCTATCTGCACGAGAGTTTTTTTGCACTCCGTTACGATATCGTGCGTTTTTATGCCGCTTGCGCAATGGCGGAAATTTGCCTTGCCATTCTGTATGAAAACGAAACGTATGAAGGGTTGTTCGTGGCGCTTATCGAGGGGTTAAAAGCCCTTGCGTTAGACAACGGCGACCCTGCGGAGGCGGTGCTGGGCTTTACCCTTGTCGCTTTGCGGGAAAGCGGATACCCCCTAGACCTCAGCTTTTTTGAGGAGTGCGGTGGGGATATCGGGGAAAGGCTGTGGTTCGATTTTGCGGACGGGAAATTTACCACCTTCGATCGTTGCACCCAGGGGGAGCGCGCCAGCGTTTCCACCTATCATACCTTGCGCAAATGCGCGGGTTTAACCTATGAGGAGGAGGCTTTATCAGGGGGCAGAAAACGCGCCCTGCGCCTTGTGAAGGCTTACCTGCTCGAAAAAACCGAAAACAAGCTGGAAAACTTTGGCGAATTTATTCGGTTGTACGAAGAATAATTTAATAAGGAGCCAAAAAATGGCAAGAACGAAAAAGCAAGAGCCGGCAAAAGAAACGGCAATGGTTGTGACCCGTGCGGAAAAAAAGGACGCAACCAAAAATTTAATCAAGGAATGTTTGGCGGTAAAACCGTTGAAACATAACGAACTGTTGGACGAAGTTGCAAAACTCTACAAAGAACGCTTTGGCGGTGAAGAAACGGAAAATATCAACGACGTAAAGGGTAGGATTGGGTCTGTCCTGGACATTATGAAAAAGGACAGCGAAGTGATGTACGATGGGGGCATGTATGCGTTGAAAGCGCGTGAAATCCCCGAAAAGCCCGTAGAAAAAGCGGAAAAGAAAGCCGTCAAGGCAGAACCTGCCAAAAAGACGGCAAAGAAAACCGCAAAAAAGGCGGTAGAAGAAAAGGCGGATACTGTACAAGAGGTCAAGACGGAAGAAAAAGCGGAAAAGAAAACGGTGAAAAAGGCAAAGACGACGAAGAAAACCGAGCCGTTGCCCCCTGCGCCCATTCAACCGATTGCACCCGTTGCGCCCGTAACCCCTGAGGTTGCGCCTGAACCCATTCCTGAAGAAAAAGAGGAAAAACCTGCGCCTAAAAAGCGTGGCAGAAAGGCGAAGGCGGAAGAAAAGCCTGCGGAACAGCCCGTAGAAGAACCTAAGCAAGCGGAACTTGCCCCCGTAGCAGTAAAAACGGAAGAAAAACCGAGGGAAACGCCTGCGGTGGAGAGTGTGAAAGAGGAAACCCCGAAAGCGGAAACGAGCTTGGTGGTTAAGGAAAAGGCGCCGATTGCGAAAAAGGAAGTGATTGACGTCAGCTTTTTCTTGGGGAACGCAAATCCTGCGAAAACCCCTGCAAAAGCACCTGTAAAAGAGGAAAAACAGCCTGAAAAGTCTGAAGAAAAAGCGGAAAAGGCTGAAAAACAGGAAGAAAAGCCCGCCCCTAAAACGGAGAAAAAGCCTGAACCCAAGCCTGAGGCAAAGCCTGTACAAAAACCGCAGGCGCACAACGTAAGAAAGCTGTCGGAAAGCACTTTACGCAACGTGAAAAAGCCCATACAAAAGCCCCAAACGGCGGATGAAAGACTGTGCGAAGCGTTCTTGAAGCGTATGCGTTCGCTTGGCGGGGATTATTTCGAGTATTATTCCATTTATCTTTTGGAAAGATATTCGATGAAAAACGGCAGACGTTTGGAAGGGTTACGCATCAACGGCGGTGACCGTGACGGCGGTATTGACGGTGAAATTGAATTGACGGACAAAATGGGCTTTAAGGAAACCATCTACATACAGTCGAAGAACTGGAACCCTGAAAAGGGGGATGAAAAGCTGTGGGTGGTTGGTGAAACCTTGTTACAGCAATTCATCGGCGCGTGCGCTTGCCGTCAGGCGAGAGAGGGCAAACAACATTGCCGCGGTATTTTCATTACCACCTCTCGTTTCACCCCTGAAGCGAAACGTATTTTGGACACGATGTCGGACAAAATCGTGGGTTACGACGGTAACGATTTGTACGAAGCCGCAAAGGAATGCGCGTTTGGCTTGGTGGAAAAGAACGGTGTTTGGGCGTTGGATGAAAAGCTGCTGTCGGGCAGTAAAGCCTTCTTTCATTTATACTAAACGATAAAGCTATACGCATATGCGTGCGCGCCCATGCGTACATACGCGTATATATAATAATGGAAAGCTTTTCCTTTGGAGGGAAAAATGTTAGGGAATTATCAATTGCGTTATAATGCAAGACAACAGTTAGGCGGGGGGATTTTTCAATCCGCTTGGCTGAATATGCTGTGCGTTTGTTTTATCTCCTCACTTGTCTCTGCGGCGTGTGCGTCAACGGGGATAGGGGTATTGTTGGTGTTTGTGGCAACGGGTGCGTTGCAATATGGACTTGCGCGCGTTACGACCAACTGCGGCAGGAACCGTCCTTGGGATATCGGGCAACTTTTTTCGGCATTTTCCGAAGGATTTGGCAAGACCGTGATTCTTCATTTGGTGCAATCGATTTTTCTGTTTTTATGGACGTTGCTGTTTTTCATCCCTGGGATGGTAAAATCCTACTCCTACGCGCTTACGTACTACTTACAGCAAGAACCTGAAAACGTACATAAAGAACCGACTGATTTAATCACGGAAAGCCGTAACTGGATGCGTGGGCATAAATGGCAGTTGTTTTGCCTGGATTTTAGCTTTATCGGCTGGTATATTTTAGGCGCGCTGTGTTTTGGCGTCGGAACGTTGTTTGTCGTACCTTATCATCAAATGGCACGTGCGAATTTCTATCTCGATTTACGTGCGGAAAGAAAAGGTTATTACGTACAGCAAGAATTAGGAGTAAAAGATGTATAACGAAGAAGCCTATCGATTGGGGAGCAAGCGTTCCGCAATCCGTGAAATTTTTGAATATGCGAAAAAGCGTGGCGCGGAAATCGGCGAAGAAAACGTGTTTGATTTTTCCATCGGTAACCCGTCCGTGCCTGCGCCTGATGCAGTCAACGAAGCAATCGTCCGTATTGTAAACGAAACGCCTGCGGTGGCGTTACACGGTTATACTTCCGCGCAAGGCGACAAGGCAGTACGCGATAAAATCGCATCGAACTACACAAAACGCTTTGGCGTAGCCATTTCGGGCGAGGATTTGTATATGACCTGCGGGGCGGCGGCATCTTTGACGATTACCTTAAAGGCTTTAACCTGTGAAGGGGACGAATTTATCGTCTTTGCGCCGTATTTTCCCGAATATGCAGTATTTGCGCAGGGCGCAGGGGCAAAGTTGAGGGTGGTACCTTCCGACCCCGATACGCTTTTACCTGATTTTCAGGCTTTGGAAAAAGCGTTGACCGCCAAAGTAAAAGGTGTGCTGATAAACTCCCCCAACAATCCGTCGGGTGTAGTGTATGGGGAAGAAACGATGGAACAGCTCGCCAATCTTTTGAAGAAAAAATCCGAGGACTACGGTGCGCCCATTTACCTGATTTCGGACGAGCCTTACCGTGAATTGATTTACGATCAGGAAACGGTTGTACCCTGCCCGATGGCGTATTACGAGGATACGGTGGTGTGTTATTCGTACTCGAAGTCCTTGTCTATGCCAGGGGAGAGAATCGGCTATATTGCGGTCAACCCTAGGGCAGCGGATGCGCGCGAAGTGTATGCGGCGGTGTGCGGTGCAGGGCGAGTGCTTGGGTTTGTGTGCGCCCCCTCTTTATTCCAACGCGTGGCGGCGGAATGTGACGGTTTGACGGCGGATTTAAGTGTGTATAAGCGCAACCGCGATTTACTGTATAACGGCTTGACGGAGTGTGGTTTTACCTGTGTGTATCCCGACGGAGCATTTTACTTGTTTATGAAAGCGGTAGGGGATGGCGCGGAGTTTTGCGAAAAGGCGAAGAAGTACGAATTGTTGCTTGTCAACGGTGCGGACTTTGGTGCGGACGGCTGGGTGCGTATTGCGTACTGTGTACCGACGGAGAAGATAGAAAAGGCGTTGCCCTTGTTTGAAAAGTTGGCAAAAGACTGCGGGTTGTGAAGGTAAACGCATATATGGCGAAATGGCGTAGTGAATTGACGGCGGTGCCGTCGTGAATTGCGCCGTTGGCGCGTGAATTGAAAACTTCGTTTTCGTGAATTGACAGCTATGCTGTCGTTGTGGGCAAGATAATCTTGCAGCTAGACTTAGTGTCTTTGCCTACGTTTTAGGGTAGATGGCTTCGCGCTTTCACTACATTGTCTGCTATGCTGTCGTTGTGGTAAATATTTATAATGACAATACTGTCATTCCGACTGGAATGAGCATAGCGAATGGAATGGAGCGTATCTCAAGGCTCCCCTGTGCAAGGGGAGCTCCGCTGAAAGCGGTGAGGGGTTGTCGCTTCATCCGTTACTCGGTTTATTACATTACAACTCGTGACACCTTCCCTTTGAATGGTGCAGGCTTGCGCCGTTTGCGCAGCTTCACCAGCATTTTTACCTTAAAAAATAGGGAGAAAAAGATTTTTATAAAAAAATAAAAAAAATTACAAAACCCTTTCAAAAAAGATTGACAACATTTTAAAAGTATGTTAAACTTACTACACGCACCCGTATGAGGGGTGTAATTTTTTGTATGGAGTTTTTATTATGGCAGTTAAAACCGCTAGAGCGAAAATCACGTTTGAATGTACGGAATGCAAGCATAGAAACTACGACAGTATTAAGAACAAAAAGAACGATCCTGACAGATTGGTTCTTTCCAAGTACTGCCCTTTCTGCAAGAAGCACACCGAACACAAAGAAGCTAAATAATAGCTAGATAATTTAGTTAAAAGCGCCCCAAAAAGGACGAGCCTTTTTCGTGCAGGCGCAATTGAGGTAAAAAATGGCAAACGCTACTAAGACAAAGAACAAGAAACCCAGCTGGTTCCGTCGCGTAGGGGCTAAGATTAAGGAAACTTTCTCCGAGCTTAAGAGGGTGACCTGGCCTAAGCTTCCCACCGTATTCAAAACGACGGGCCTCGTTCTCGTTGTCGTTGCCGCTTTCTTGGCGGTTGTAACGGGCGTGGACGCGCTTTTGGGTTGGCTTTTGGGTCTTATCTCGTAATTTCGGAGGGGTACATTATGCCGATGAACGAAGAACCCAAATGGTATATCCTTCATACCTATTCCGGTTATGAAGCGATGGTAAAAGACAGCCTTGAGAAGTTGATTGAAAACAACAATCTCGGCGATTATATCGTGGATTTGAAGATCCCTATGGAACAGGTCGTTGAAGAAAAGAACGGCAAGCTTAAGGTGGTAGAAAGAAAGCTTCTCCCTTGCTACGTTTTCATCAAGATGATCTACACCAACCAAATTTGGTACTATGTTACCAGCACCCGTGGTGTAACGGGCTTTTGCGGACCTCAAGGCAGACCCAAGCCTATGAGCCAGGAAGAAATCCGTAAAATGCGCTTAGAAGAATACACGACGGATGAAATTTTTGCAATCGGTGACAACGTTTCCATCGAAGACGGTCCTTTGAAGGGCTTCTTCGGTACGATTAAGGAATTGAACACCGCTGCGCAAAAGGCAAAGGTTTCCACGACGATGTTCGGTAGAACGACGGACGTAGAAGTAGAGTTCATTCAAATCAAGAAAGTAGAGGGTGAAATCCCTGCTACGACCAGCGAGGAATAATCCCCGCTCGCGCGTGTATACGCGCCTTTCATTTGTTAAATAAGTGGGAGAGGCGTCAAATTTTTGAGGGCGTCTTGTAATAACCACTAAGGAGAAAAATATTTATGGCTAAGAAAATCACAGCAGTCGTAAAATTGCAGCTTCCTGCAGGTAAAGCAACTCCGGCTCCTCCCGTAGGTTCGACCCTTGGTCCCTTCGGTATCAACTTGCCCGGCTTTACGAAGGAATTCAACGCAAAAACGGCAGACAAACCCGGTCTTATCATCCCCGTTGTAGTAACGATTTATCAAGATCGTTCCTTCACGTTCATTCTTAAGACCCCTCCCGCACCCGTTCTTATCAAGAAAGCTCTTGGTATCGAAACGGCAAGCGCAAAACCCAACAAGGAAAAAGTTGGTAAGTTGACGAAAGCACAGGTAGAAGAAATCGCTAAGATGAAGATGCCTGACTTGAACTGCACGTCGCTTGAAAGCGCAATGAGCATGGTTGCTGGTACTGCACGCAGTATGGGCGTAACCGTCGAAGAATAATAGGAGGCGGTAAAGATGAAACACGGCAAAAAATATCAAGACAGCGTAAAAGCATTTGATTTGGCAAAACAATACGAAGCAAGCGAAGCAATCAACGTATTGCTTGAAACTGCAAAAGCAAAGTTCGACGAAACCATCGAATTGCACGTTCGTTTGGGCGTTGACCCCCGTCAGGCTGACCAACAGGTACGTGGCGTACTCGTACTTCCCCACGGTACCGGTAAAACCAAGAGAGTTTTGGTTATCGCAAAGGGTGCAAAGGCTGACGCAGCAGTTGCAGCAGGCGCAGAATACGTAGGCGCAGAAGAATTGATCGCTAAGATTCAAAACGAAAACTGGTTCGACTTCGACGTAATGATCACCACCCCTGACATGATGGGTATGGTTGGTCGTATCGGTCGTGTCCTTGGTCCTAAGGGCTTGATGCCTAACCCTAAGTCGGGTACGGTTACC
>JAFVQP010000203.1 GCA_017504735.1 Clostridia bacterium
CCTTGGTTTACCTTGTTTTTTTCTTTAGAAAAAAAATTCTTAAATATATTATATAACACTTTCACAAGAATTGCAATTTATTTTTGAATTTGTTATAATATAATTATAAAAATTTTCAAAAAAGGAGGGTAAAATGCTCGAAAAATTGAAAAAACTCATTCCTGAGCCACTTTTTCGCTTGGCGAAAGCGTGCAACACCCCTCTTTACCTTGTAGGAGGCGCTGTCCGCGATACGCTTGCCGACTTAACCGCACAAAACAGAACGCTTGACTTGGATATTTGCTCCCCCATGCCTTTTGAGGAGTTTTTATCCACCGCCAAAACGTGCGGTTTTACCCCCAAATCCATCTTTAAAAACACGGGTACCGTCAAGCTTTTAGATGAAAACAGAAACGAGTACGAATATTGCAGTTTCCGCTCCGACAAATACGTACGAGGCACCCATGTACCTGTTGAAATCTTTTTTACCGATAATATCGAGTTGGATGCACGCAGGCGCGACTTTACGGCAAACGCCGTATATTACGATATCAAAGGGGAGAAAATTGTCGATCCCTTAAACGGGGTAAAAGCGATACAAGAAAAGCGCCTTACCACCGTTGCAGAAAGCAAAAAAGTGTTTGGTGAGGATGGTTTGCGTTTAATGCGTCTTGCACGGCAATCAGCATGCCTTGGCTTTACCCCCGATCAAGAATGTCTATTAGGGGCGAAAGAAAATGCCCCCTTAATCGACGACATTTCCCCCGAACGTATCTTTACAGAGCTTTCCCAGCTACTCCACGCGGATGAAAAATACGGTCAAACTGATGGGGTTTATCGTGGGTTAAAGCTTTTAGACGAAACGGGCGTGCTTGCGCGGATTATGCCCGAGCTCACCCTTGGGAAAGGTATGGCGCAACGTACCGATTTTCACAAATACGACGTATTGGAACATTCTCTGCGCGCCGCGGCATATGCAGATAAACGGGTGCGCCTTGCCTGCCTTTTGCACGACGTCGGCAAGCCTTTTTGTGCCTTACGCGATGGAAATAGTTATGCCCATCCCCAAGAAGGTGCAAGGCTGGCACAAGCGATTTTAACCCGCTTAAAAGCACCCAAAAAAGACATTCAACGCATACCTGCCCTCATCGAATGGCATATGTACGACCTAGATTGCAAAACAAGCGAAAACAAACTGCGCCGCTTTTTCGTCTCGCATTTAGATATTTTAGAAGACCTTTTATTGGTCAAGCAGGCGGACTTTTCCGCGTGCATGGACGATTTTTCCATCGCCCCTACCGTCAAGCGTTGGCGCGAGGTGTTAGAAAAAATGAAAGCGGAAAACGCCCCCTTGTCACTGAAGGAGCTTGCCTTGACAGGAAAGGACGTTTTAGAGTTAGGAATCCCCCAAAAAAAGGTTTCCGCGGTACTAAACGCCTTGCTTTCGCATACGGCAGTCAATCCAGCTGACAACAATAAAAAACGGCTTTCAAAGCTTGCCTTAGGTATTGAAAAAAATATATAACAAAACACGGCAAAATAATTGCCGTGTTTTGTTTTAAATATATTACTATTATAATTTTTCCACGGTAATACCATCTTCAATCGAGGTCTCGTAAAAGCTTGCTTTATACCCGATTGCATCGTGATATGCCTGACTTACACGGCGGATGAATCCTTCCACCGCCGTCTTTTTTACAATGGAAATGGTACAACCGCCAAAACCAGCGCCGATCATACGCGAACCAAGACAATCCACCTCGTTACGAGCAAAAGAGCTTAACGCATCCAACTCTTTCCCCGTTACTTCGTACAAGTCACGCAAGCTGTAATGGCTTTCATTTAACAATCTACCCAGCTCCACAATGTCGCCTTTTTTCAAGGCCTCTACCGCTTCGTTTACACGCGCACATTCCATTACCACGTGTTCGGCACGCTTTCCTACCACACCGGGCAAAAGATATTTCACCTCGTTAAATTGCTTGGGGGTCACTTCCGCAAGACAATTCACGTCCAAAACCGTTTGAATTGCTTTCAATGCCGTTTCCACCTCTTGACGGCGCACGTTGTACTTACTTTCCACGAGGTTGTGGGGTTTGTTACAGTTTGCCACCACAAGACAGTACTCCCCAAGCTGTAAGGGTACGTATTCGTATTCTAAAGTGGAGCAATCAAGCAAAACAGCGTGGTCCTTTTTTCCCATAGCGGAAGCAAATTGATCCATGATACCGCAGTTTACGCCCGCATACTTATTTTCCGCCTTTTGCGACAGCAAGGCAAGCTTTACCTTGTCATATGCAACGCCTGCATACTCACACAAAGTCACCGCCGTTGCTACTTCAATTGCCGCCGACGAGGAAAGACCGCTGCCGAACGGTACGGTGCAATCATAGTACAAATCGCACCCAACGATTTCCACCCCTTCTTCTTGCAGGAAGTAGGCAACCCCAGCCTGATAATTGCCGATTTTTAAATTCTTGTAGGAATCCAACTTATTTGTGTCAATTTCTACAATGCCGTCAATCCCGCGAAATGCCATACGGATGGTGTTTCCACCACGTTTTTTTCCATATACGTTGCAACGCAAATTAAGCGCAGCGGGAAATACTTTACCTCCGCAGTAATCGATATGTTCACCGATTACGTTAATACGGCCCGCCGCCGTGAATAAATCTTCGGGCTTTTCGCCAAAAATGCTCTCAAACTGCAAAATTGCATCCTTTTTTTCCATAATTTACTCCTTTATACTTTTTTCCGTAGATATATTTTTCTTTTTGTGGAAATACCACACGCAAAGATAGGCAATCCCTGCGATAATCATCAAAATTGCAATCAACTGCGAAGGGGAAAGCGAGGAAATAATCGTTTCACCGCGCTCATCTGAACGAGCGAATTCAATAAAAAAGCGCCAAACCCCATACGCAATGACATAGATAGGCATCAGGGGAAATCTTCCCTTGTTTTCTCTGCCAAATTTCACAAAAAACAACCAACACAGCACCGCCGACAAAGCAAGCAGGAACAACGCCTCGAACAACTGCACAGGCACCAGCTTTGCCGTTTCGTAGTAGACGCCGTCCACCACTACGTGATGATGGGTAACGCCGTACCACTTGTCGGTCAAGCCCCCGTGGCAACAACCTGCCGTCAGGCAACCGATTCGCCCCAAACCGTGCGCAAAAGGGATTAGGCAAGCCGCCATATCCGCAAGGGTTCCAAACTGTCTTTGGGGTTCGTCATTCTTACACCAAAGCCTGCCAACGCCAAACCATACAAGTAAAAATCCAGCAATCCCAAAAATTAAACCACCGTAGAAGGTCATGCCCGTTTCTTTGTTGATCACGAATTCACCCGTTTCTATCCAATTGTAAATCGCTTGGAAGAATACCGTACCAAACAGCCCCAGCGCAATCGCCGCCATAAAGGCAATGATGAGCACCTTTTGCAGCTTTACTGAAAACTTACGCATGATACCCATACGATCCGCCGCAAGCATACACGAGACAATGCCTACGACCAACATAATATCATATATGCCCATCGTACCAAATAAAATAGGATACGGATACATAGTAAAACTCCTTTTTATCTCTATGAGATAAATTATACAACATCACCTCATATTTGTCAACCCTATGAAGAAGAAAGTCCTTATAAAAAAACAAAACCGCGAAAAACGCGGTTCTATTTATGATTTATAATGCTTGCACGTTAATCGCACGCAGTTTTTCGGGATTTTTGGGATCCGCTTCCGTTTCATAGGAAACCTTTTGACCTTCTTTCAAACGTCTATACCCCTCCATCATAATCGCAGAGAAGTGTACGAACACGTCGTCTCCCCCTTCATCGCCGGCAATAAAGCCATACCCCTTTTCTGCGTTAAACCATTTCACTGTACCTTGTGCCATTTAGGTACCTCCTTCATAAGAATTTGATAAATTTGGCGCAAAGTACCCCCGTCATTTTTATCGATTGTGAAGTTATTATACCATATCTTTTGCAACTTTGCAATAGCAAAATGAAAAATTTTCACGAAAAATGCGTAAAATTTTCTTTTTATTTTGCATAGCATTGACTTTATCGCCGTAAAATGTTATACTGTAAACATAATCGTGGATATGAAGGAGGTTAAAATGGAATTTATTGAAATTTTAAAGGTCATTTTACTTGGCATTGTGGAAGGCATCACCGAATGGTTGCCTATCTCTAGCACGGGGCATATGTTGCTTGTGGACGAGCTGTTTTCCTTAAAGCTGAGCGATGCGTTTAAAGAAATGTTTTTCGTTGTCATTCAGCTAGGTGCAATCCTTGCCGTCGTCGTACTCTTCTTTAAAAAACTATTCCCTTTCCATATCGAGAAAAAAGAGGGTAAAACAAAGTTCAACGCAGACATGGGTATCTTTAATTTGTGGGGTAAAGTGTTGGTAGCGTGTTTACCTGCAGCTGTTTTAGGTATCCTTTTCGACGATTTATTAGAGGAATATTTACATACTCCTTTTATCATTGCCTTGATGCTTATTTTGTATGGCGTTGCCTTTATTTGGATTGAAAATCGCAATAAAAATAAAGAATTGCCTATCAAATCAACAGATGGGATTTCCTACAAGCAAGCCTTAATCATCGGCGGGTTTCAGGTATTATCCCTGATCCCTGGCACTTCTCGTTCGGGTGCGACCATTCTCGGCGCTTTACTTATCGGCGTTACCCGCCCTGCCGGTGCAGAATTCACGTTCTTCCTCGCCATCCCCGTGATGGCTGGTGCAAGTGCCATCAAGCTTTTAAAATTTTTCTTGGAAGCAGGTGCAATGTCAGGCGCGGAAATCGGTTATCTTCTTATCGGCGCAGCCGTGGCATTTGCCGTTTCCATGATAGCCATCAAGTTCTTGATGAACTTCGTGAAAAAACATGATTTCAAGGTGTTTGGCTGGTACAGAATTGCGCT
Source organism: Clostridia bacterium (assembly GCA_017504735.1). Next base: position 4,922 of record JAFVQP010000203.1, read on the forward strand.
TGGCGCATTGGTCATCGCAACCCTGGTTATCCCTTCTTTACTTTCCGCATAAATTTTAACCCTAAAATAATAACGGCGACAATCGATTGATTGCCGCCGCTTTTTTATGTCGCTTATATAATTTTCGCACCTTGCAAGGTGAGTATTTGCAACGCTTTTTCCACCGCCGCTGTCTTAAAGGCAATCTTCGCCTGCCCATCAACACCCGCATACGAATACATATATTCCACGCTGACACCGCCTTCTCCAAGCGCAATCAACAGTTCCGCAAGCGCACCTGCTTTGTCAGGGACTTCCACCCCAACCAACTCCACCTCGGAACACAAGTATCCCGCCTGCCTTAACGCAGAAATCGCCTTTGCGTTGTCTTCCGTGATGATACGCAAAATACCAAATTCTTTGGTGTCCGCAATGGACAGCGCGTACAAGTTCACGTTGGCATCCTTTAACACCTTACAGCATGCGCTGGCTTTTCCTGCTTGGTTTTCCAAAAATACTGCTATTTGTTTAATCATATTTTTACCCCTATTTACAATTCATCTCGTACCTGCCTGGCACCTTTTGCACATTTTAGAGTTTTCTTCTATCCGTAATGCGTTTTGATTTCCCCTCGCTGCGTTCCACTGTACCAGGGGAAACAAGGGTAATTTTCGCACTTACCGACAGTGCCGATGCCATATCGGAAGAAAGCGCCCTGCGGATTTCTTCCACGTGGGAAACCTCATCCACCGAAACGGAAGGTGACAATTCCACCACAATCTCCATTGTATCCAAATTGTTGATACGATCCACGTTGATGTGATAATGCGGCTCGACGTTAGGATTTTTCAATAGTACGCTTTCAATCTGCGAAGGGAAGACGTTTACCCCGCGGATAATCAGCATATCGTCGCTTCTACCCGTAATCTTATTGAGCTTCACCGACGTTCTGCCACAAGGACAAGGATTGTCGTTGAGGCTGGCGATATCTCTCGTGCGATAACGCAATAACGGCATCCCTTCTTTGGTCAAGGTTGTCACTACTAACTCGCCCGATTCCCCATAAGGTAGGGGTTGCAAGGTATCCACGTCCACAATTTCAGGATAAAAATGATCGTCCTGGAAATGCATCCCCGTCTTAAATTGACAATCACACGCCACACCAGGCCCTGCAATTTCACTTAAACCATAAATGTCACACGCACGAATCCCCAAGCGTTTTTCGATGTCCTCACGCATCCCTTCCGACCAAGCTTCCGCCCCGAAAACACCGCCCTTCAACTTGATATCCACCCCAGGTTTCAAACCAAGCTTTTCAATCTCTTCCGCAAGATAAATGATATAAGAAGGCGTACAGCAAATGATATCCGCCCCAAAATCAGCAAGCAACTGTATTTGCTTTTGGGTATTCCCTGCGGATGCAGGCACCACTACCGCGCCAAGTTTTTCTCCGCCGTAATGCATCCCCAAACCGCCCGTAAACAAGCCGTAACCATAGGAGACGTGCACAACGCTATCCTTGTCGGCACCTGCCATTACCAACGAACGCGCCGCACATTCCCCCCACATATCAATGTCATTTTGCGTATAACCTGCCACAGTCAGTTTACCCGTCGTTGCGCTAGAAGCGTGCAAGCGCACCAAATCCTTTCTAGGGCGCGCCATCATCCCAAACGGATACGCATCACGCAAATCCTGCTTAACCGTAAACGGCAGTTTGTAAATATCGTCAATCGATTTGATGTCCTCAGGCTTGAGTTTCATCGCATCCATTTTTGCTCGGTAAGGTTTTTGGTTTTCGTACACGTACCGAACCATTTTTACCAATCTTTCCGATTGTAAAGCCTTTTTCTCCGCCTTGCTCATTGTCTCAATTTCTTTTTGGAAATATTGCATAGTCTCCCTCACATAATCGCTTCTTGTATAAGCTTATACTCTTTCGTAACCCAAATCAAACGCCGTCAAATTCAACTGTAAAAATTTCGACGGCACACAAGCGGAAACGGCTTCACACATCTTTGCCTTGTCAAAGCCGCAAAGTTTACTCAATGCGCCAAGCATTACTATATTCGCCGCCTTTTCACTGCCTGCTTCCATTGCCCATTGTTGCGCCTTCACAAAATACGTTTTCCCGACGGACAAAGCAAGCTTTTCCTTGATATCGTCGGGGTAAGCCGCCGCACCCGTGATGCAGGGCATCGGTAAAATTTGTTCGTCATTAACAAGTAAAACGCCTTCCTTTTTCAAATAATGCTTTACCCGCATTGCTTCCAACGCTTCAAAAGCAATGACGATATCTGCGCCCCCTTCCCATATCACGGGAGAATATACCTTATCCCCGATACGTGCGTGGGTGACAACACTACCGCCGCGTTGACTCATACCATGGATTTCGCTCAATTTACAATCCTTATCGCAAAGCATTGCGTATGTCCCAAGCACTCGGCTAGCAAGTAAAGTGCCTTGACCGCCAACACCTGCAATCAAAATGTTCGTCATATCACTTTCCCTCCAGTTTTAATGCGCCAAATGCGCAAACGTTGGCGCAAACGCCGCATCCCGTACATTGAATGGGATCAATTTTTACCCCATCCGCCGTTTTACTGATGGCAGGACAGCCAAGCTTCATACACACGCCGCAATTTTTACATCCGTCCACCAACATTTTCGGTTTGGGGGATTTATCCAACAACGCACAAGGGCGTTGCGCAATAATCACGCTTACTTCCTCGGATGCAACCGCCGCTTTTACCGCCTTTTCCACGGCTTTAACGTCGTACGCATCTACAATTTGCAAATCTTTTACCCCACACGCCTTACAAAGCTCGTCCAAAAGCACCACAGGGGCAGGCTCGCCTTTCAGATTTTTACCCGTCGCAGGGTGTTGTTGATGCCCCGTCATACCCGTTGTGGAATTATCCAAAATAATCAAGGTAATACCGCTTTGATTATACACCGCATTGATAAGACCGGTCACGCCGCTATGTAAAAAGGTTGAATCGCCGATTACGGCAACGTTTTTACTATCGCCACCCGTCGCTTTCTTGAAACCGTGCGCCATACCCACGGAAGCACCCATACAAACACAGGTATCTACCGCCGACAAGGGGGGAACTGCCCCTAAGGTATAACACCCTATATCACCATTGACCGTCAGCTTTAATTTATTTAATACGTAGAATACCCCTCTATGTGGACAACCTGCACACATAACAGGGGGACGAGCAGGGACACTTTCCGCGAGCGGCATCGCATCCTTCGACAACCCCATTTTTTCCAAAATTGTTAATACGGAGATTTCCCCTTGCAAAGAAAACAGCTCCTTCCCCTTGCAAGCAACCCCCGCAGCCTTCAGGGTATCCTCAATGAACGGCTCCAACTCCTCTATGACGTACAATTCCTTTACTTTCTTAGAAAATTGCAAAATGGAGGGGGCAGGTATGGGATGAACACAGCCAAGCTTAAAAATATTTGCATGAGGGAGGGCTTCTTTTACATACTCGTACACCACCCCGGAGCATACCACACCGATTTCCTCTTCCGAGGTGTATTCCACGCGGTTAATATCCAAATCCTTAACAAACTCCTGCAAGGCATTGTCACGCGCTTCCACCGCCACGTGGCGTTTGATTGCATTGGAGGGCATCATAACGTATTTTGCCGCCGATTTTTCATACGAGCGCAAGCCTATTTCTACCCGATCGCAAAGCTCCACCATCCCATGAGAGTGCGCCACACGGGTCGTTTCACGAAGTAAAACGGGAGTATCAAATTTTTCACTGATTTCATAGGCGAGTTTAACAAAATCCTTCGCCTCTTGTGCGTTGGAAGGCTCTAACATAGGGATATGCGCACTGCGGGCATAGTAGCGAGAATCTTGCTCATTTTGCGATGAATGCATACCTGGGTCATCCGCAACCACAATGACAAGCCCTGCATTGATACCCGTATAAGCCACCGTAAACAAAGGATCCGCCGCCACGTTCAACCCTACGTGCTTCATGCACGCCATGGAACGCGCGCCTGCAACGGCTGCGCCGATTGCTACCTCTACCGCCACCTTTTCATTTGGCGCCCACTCTGCATACACGCCTTCGTGCTTTACAAAATTTTCCGCAATTTCCGTGCTAGGCGTACCAGGATACGCAGACAGTACCTTTACCCCTGCCTCGTATGCTCCCCTTGCGATTGCTTTATTTGTCAACATCAATTCTTTCATCGGTTTTCTCTCTTTGGTAATTTCGACCGAATTTTTATTTAAAAACGCGTGATAATACCAACTTTTACTCGAAATTTTTATTATTATAACATATTTCCCCAAAAAAATCAACCTTGAAGAAAAAAAATATGGCACGCAACGTCCTACGCGCCATATTTTTTTTAATTGTCACTTTTTATTTTTTCGATTGCTTATACCATGGTCTTTACAAACGCATACGTATCCAATACGTATTCACATTTGCCATCCTTCCAAAGTCCAGAACGTTCCCAAGTGTAAGGGCCAACGCTGAAGTTTTCTTGTTCGAGGGTATGGAAAGGCCCTAAGAGGTTTCTATTGCCAACCGTCAACACGATTTCAATTTCGTTTTCGCCAACCTTTAATGCCTTCGATACGTCCAAACGCTTACCGAACATCCACTTACCAAAATCAACGCCGTTCACTTTCACTTCAAGAAGTTGGAATCTATCATCGATAACGAGTTCGCAATCGGTATCTTCTACCGTGACCGTTTGTTTCAAGGTAATATCCCCCGAGAAGAAAGGATAGCCCTGTTCTACAAGGTCGGTAACCTGCATCGTTTGCTTGCCAAGGCGGAAGTTTTTACCCAAAACTACGTTAGTCTTATTGCCCTGTGCAAAATCACCGTAAACGCCAAAGCTACCCTTAAGTGCCACCGCTTCAATGTCCGAATCATATGCAAGGCAGTTTTTCAAGCTTTCCGTTACGTTTTCACCGAACAATGCATAATATACCTGCTCACTTTGCCAGTATTTCATCATGACAACGATTTCGTTTTTACCCTTGTGAAGCTTGCTTGCAACGTCATATTTATAGAGGGGTGCTTCCACCTCGGATCTACCGCAATTTTCCACACGCACACCATTCACTTCCACCCAAACGGTGTTGGTGTCTTCCGCAAGCAAGATGCAGTTTTCAGGGATTTCATCTACCGTTACTTCATACTTCAAATACAAGTCACCTGCATATCTTTCATGCAAAAGAATATCAAAGATGCCCATATGATGCAAAGGTTCGCTGTACGTCTTGCCGTCCTTCGAATAACGAATGTAATCAAGGAAAATATAGTTTTGCGGTGCGCCTGCTACGGTAAATTCCTTACCCAAAGTGATAGGCTTCAACACTTTCTTTTCTACGGGTTTTTCATCGCTCAAATACAAGATATACGATTGACCCTTATCGAAGTGCACCTTCGTATCGATTACAGTGTATGCATCCTTCAAAATATCGTACGAACGGAAAGAGGTTGCGCCTTTTACGTTAAATTTCACGTCGCAATCGTTGCCAAGATTGAGCGCATAGATAAAGGTATTGCCTTCCGCATCCTTTCTAATGCAGGAATAAAGTTCTTCCTTTTTATCCGCCGTGTAAGGCTGTGCCGCTGTGATTTCTTCCCACGTAACGTTGCTTTCAAGATAGTCGTAGTTGTATTCTTCACCCTCAACGTAGGTAGGTTTTTCATCCGTCAACAAAACCCTGCCCCCTGCATTTACAAATTCACGAAGCAATTTTTCGGTGGTTTTGTCCATCGTGTAAAGCTTAGGAAGCACAATGAAATCGTACGCGCATTTGCCCATTACAAGCTGTTTGCCTTCTACTTTACCGTACTTTGCAAGCAAGGTTTCGTCAAGGTAATGGTGCGGAATTTGTCTCCAAGAGATTTCTCTTTCTACCGAGTAGAAGCTTTCCTCCAACTCGTTAATGCAATGCCCTTCCGCTTCACGCTTGTAGTTAAAGTAGGTACTGCGGATGGGATGCAAAATAGCGGTATTCACCAATGCGTCGCTTTCCGCAAGCATTTTACCAAGCAAGGAGAAGTAATCGTTGAACTCCTTAAAGTTCTTTCTAACCCAAGGATTCACCTTCGAGTAATGTGCGGGATAGTCGCGTTTTCTTTGACCGTGTTCGGTGTAAGGCAACAAGTGCTGGCACATAAGGTTTACGCCGTCCACGTACTGCACTTCTGCGATTTCCTTCAATTCCTGAGGGGTAACATCCCAACCGCAGCAACCGTAGGTTTCGGTGATGATTTGCTTTTTACCAAGCTGTGCCGCAACGCTGGCAACCTGCGTGCCTGCAATGGATTTAAACGCGCTTCTGCCAAGCCAGTCAATCCCAGGGATATGTTCATATTCATAAAAAGGCATACAGCCTGCGCAACACCACATTTGCGCACCAAGGCTGCTTTCTTCTACATAGTGTCCCGTCAGCTTATACCCTCTTTCGTCGCACCAATCGTAGATTTTCTTTGCAAAGTTTTCAAGCATCAATGCTTGCATTGCCTTCCAATATTTGTAACGGAATGCACGATAGCCTTCCTTTTCTACAAACAACAACCCCAAGCTGTCCAAGATATCTTCGCCGTATTCCTTTTCAAAATAAGGCGCAAGCACTTTGGTGTAAGGGGTCCCCCAACGATAATACTGAGGCTCATCCGTGAAGAAGCCCTTGAGGTTGTAGGTGTCGCGTTTTTTGTATTCTTCATGGGTCATTGCGATGAATTTATCCACCACTTCGCCATTCAAAATATCCGCCGTAGATGCCGCATAATGAATATACACGTTAAGGCAATTTTCACAAGGTTCGCTTACTCGACGCAACCCTGCCCCCGACATATCGTACGAAACGTCCGCCTTTTCATCGTATGCACCGATGTTATAGGTAAGGTATTTATCGTGGTTTTCAATATCTTCCAAAAGTTTGCCGCCAACGAAACCGCTAGGCCAACCGTTTTCATCGTAAGCGTATGCTTCCATGCCAAGTTCATCCGCTTTTTCCGAACAAGCCTTGATACAGTCAAACCACTTTTCCCCTAAATATTCCGTTTTTAAACCGCCGCGCGCGTGCATAAAGAACCCGCCCACGCCGTTCTCATTCATCCATTCAACTTGATCCACCAAACCCTGTTCGTCCAGCTCATCATTCCAAGACCAAAAGGGAATACAGCGATAGATTTTTTCTACTTCTTTCATCTTTTTACTCCTTGATTTTTATAAAAATGGTTTTATCCCGAAAGGGATTGATTATGGCTTGCCATACTTTTACGAGAAAAATACAAAAAAGACAAGTATTACGCAAGGGCGCATACCCTCTGCGGTCTGTAACCGAGCGCAATGCGCAGTATTTTGAAGTATTTTTCCGTAAAAGAATCCATCCATTGAGCGGATAAAGCCAAAAATACGGAAAAACCTTGACCGAGCCTTAAACCCGACCTATTTTTCCGTATTTACGATCCATTTTAAGTCTCCACATACCCTCTATTAAAGAAGATAGTAAGGCATATCCTCGCCGCAACCAACGCGTTCAAAGCCATTCTTTGCAGGTACAGCTTTCTTTTCCGCAGGTTTTTTAGCAGGTGTTTTTTTCGCAGCAGGCTTTTTTGCCGCCGTTTTCTTTGCCGTTGCCTTTTCTACGGGGGCAATCAACTTTTCCACTACTTGTTCGTCAGGTTTTGCGATCACGTTGCTGTTCTCCATATCGGGTGCTTCCGTTTTTACTTTCGAATACCCATTGTTTTCTACTCTTTTGATTGCATTTTTACCGATCGGCATACTTCATAATCTCCTTTGTCAATTCGATATATTCTTTCGCGCTTCTGCTCGTCTTCTTGAACGTAACAACAGGTTGGCTGCTGTCTTGCGCCCATTCCACCGCGCTATCTACACGAATATAATTTTCAAACAAGCGCACACCTTCCATTTCCCCTAAGGTTTCCATCGTTTGTTTGAAATATTTTTTTCTTTCGTCCGCTTTCGTTACGGCAATACCAAGCACCTCTAATTTGGGTGCAATCGTCTTTGCTTGATTGCAAAAATCGAACATATTGGCCAAACCGAACAACCCCCAAGGGCTTGCTTCTACGGGAACCACCACGTAGTCGGAGGCACACATTACGTTCATCACCCAACCGCCCAAGGTGGGAGGCGAGTCGATGAGGATATAATCGTAATATCCCTTTGCACGCACACGTTCAAGGCATTTTTTGAGCACCATTTCTCTTTGCCACTTTGCAAAAAGGTCAAATTCAATCGAACTCATCAGCGAGGTTGAAGGCACAATGTCAAGACCTTCAATGCCCGTTTCCACGATAAAATCGTTTAAATCGCGTTCATCCTTTACCGCGCGGTAGATATTCTTTTCGCCTTTTGCGTATTCGTAAGAGGTTTCCTCGTCAAAGAAGGAAATGGTGAGGTTGAGCTGCATATCGCCGTCAATCATCAGTACCTTTTTCCCCATTTGCGCCATTGCGCAGCCCACGTTGGAACAGGTGGTCGTTTTACCGCTACCGCCTTTATTGTTTGCAAATGCGATTACTTTCGTCTTACTCATGCTCTCGTGTCCTTTTTCGTTTTTGCTTTCGTAGCTTTCTTTTTCGCCTTTTCTTCTTCCGCCAAACGCCGAGCCCTATCCTCGTCATCTTCGAGATATGCCGCTAATTCCGCAATTCCCTCGCCCGTAAAAGCGGATACGGGAAAAATCTTTTTACAGCCTGCAAGCTGCAACCAACGTCTTACCCTTTCCACGTTCGCATCGGGCTTGTCAATCCCCGTAATAATACCGATTGCCTCACGGTTTACCATACTGGTTAAGCAGGGCGAGAAAATCGAATACGGCTCGTTTGCGGACAACACCAAACCCACGATATCCGCTTCGTATGCGTACAAAGCAAGCGCACCGCTCGTTTCACGGCGTTCGGTATATTCCCCAGGCGTATCGATTACCGTATCGAGGTAATTGACGTATTGCGTCTTATAATATTTAATTTCTTCTCCGCGCAAGGCCTGCGTTAAGGTAGTTTTCCCTGCCGCAACCCTGCCGAATAACATAATTTTCTTCATTAGGTCTTTGTCACTTCACAGCAAGTGTAATGCAATTTATTCGTGAAATAATCACGTACGGAAGTAAATGCGGATTCCACGGAAGAAACGGAGCCTGTGATGATGAGCGTACCCGTAAATCTGTCCACGAACCCGATATCCGCGCCCGACGACTTCATCGAAATATCAGCTGCGATAACCGCGCCTTCGTAAGGGATGATGGTCAATACACCGATGGCGGATTTGCTGTAATCCACCTGAGGATCCAAGCCAAGCTTGGTGTAAAGCACTTCACCGGGGTTTGCGATGATGTGGCAAAGTGTAATTTGTTTACCGGGTACAAATTCTTGTACGATTACGGGTTTATCTTTGTTAAAAAGTTCCATAAAATTATCCTTCTATTAGGTAAATTTTCATCTATTATAAAGTGATGTTGTATCTACGATACAGTGAAGTTGACTTCGTCAGTGAAGTTGCATTTTCAATGCAGTGAAGTTTTTACTTCGTAAAAATTATTGCTGTTATTATAACAGCCACAACTTGCCGCTAGGCAAACTTCACTTTTCGCATAGCGAAAAACTTAACTCTATAAGAACTTCACTTTGCGACAGCAAAACTTCAGCAAGGATAAAACGCTCCGCGTTTTATCCTCCGATTTGACATTTCAAACCGCTTTCTTCCGCAATGGAAAGCAAATATTCCATTTTTTCCTGCGGTGGCGGTAAAATTTCCTTCAGCGAATAATCCCTGCCAAGCCCTGCATACTTATCCGAGCCTAAACGATGGTACGGCAATAAGTGATGTTCTTTTACGCCGGGCAAACTCGCCGCGAATTTCGAAATCGCACGGATTTCCTCCGCCGTATCGTTAAATCCAGGGATAACGGGGGTACGGATTACAAGTTCTACTCCGCTTTCCGCCAAGGTCTTTGCATTTTGCAAAATCCTTTCATTGTCCGCGCCCGTGTATTCCTTATGTTTTGCGCTGTCCATATGCTTGATATCCATCAAGAACAAGTCAAGATAGGGTAAAATCTTTTGAATGCTCTCAAACGGCGCGTTTGCGGTCGATTCCATCGCGGTATGCAAACCGTTTTCCTTGCACGCACGAAGCAAATCCCTTGCAAAATCGGGTTGACCAAGGATTTCCCCGCCCGATAAAGTGATGCCGCCGCCGCTTCTTCTATAATACGGCTTATCTGCAAGCAATTCGGGTAAAATTTCCGCAACGGTCACGTCTTTGCCGACGGTTTTCACTTTACCGTTTTCGGACATTTGTTGGATATCATAGGATTGCGATTCGGGGTTGCAACACCAAGCGCAACGCATAAAACAGCCCTTAAAGAACACGATGGTACGGATACCCGGTCCGTCGTGTATCGAAAAGCGCTGGATATTAAAAATTCTGCCTTTGGTGTCGTAAATACTCATGATGGTAAAAGTGAAGTTGTGGCATTGCCACAGTGAAGTTTATTTTATAAGTGAAGTTGCGCTTTTAGCGCAGTGAAGTTTTTTACCTTTGGTAAAAAGTTGTGGCTGATATTTAGTGAATGCGCAATACCAACTATTAAGTGTGCGATAAGACACCTTACTGCGTCCAACGTCAGGTTGGCAAGCGTTCCGCTTGACCTTGTAGTGAGTGTTTTCTTGCGTTTCTTTATGTAGCTTCGTATATCACTCGATACAGTACGCAACTCGTCGTAAGCGATAAAAAACACAGAGATGCGAGCAGTTCAAGGAAGGCGCGGCTTCCCCGACGGGAGTGTACAAGTAGTACATGACCAAGGGGAAACGCAAGCCTGACGATGAAATGCGATGTATATATGTGTTTTTTTACTTAGAACCCTTGTTCGGTGCGGTTGATAATGTCATCCTGAAGGGATCTGGACAACGTCGTGAACAACGCACTGTAACCAGCTACGCGCACCACCAACGTCTTATATTTTTCGGGGTTCTTTTGCGCATCTAACAACGTTTCACGCGTTACTACGTTAAACTGCATATGCATACCCTTTTGGTCGAAGTAAGAACGAATAAGCGAAGTAAACTTCGACAAACCGCTCATACCAGCCAAAGCCGAGGGGTGGAATTTTTGGTTCAACAACGTACCGTTGGAGGCAACGTCTTGTTCCAAACGAGCAACGGAGTTCGCCGTCGCCGTAGGGCCTTTGACGTCTCTACCCGATGCAGGGCCGATACCGTCCGCTACGGGGGTAAATGCCAATCTACCGTCAGGGGTTGCGCCCGTTTGCGCACCAAGGGGTACGTTTGCCGATACAGGGTAAAGCCCTGCCTGGAATACACCGCCACGAGGGTTCTTGTATTTTTCCACTTCTCTCGTGTAGGAGTTCGCTACCGCGCGCGCCATCATATCCGCATTGATGTCGTCGTTGCCGTATTTCGGACAAGTTTCGTCGATTAAACGCTTGATTTCTTGATATCTTGCACGTTTATCCGCAGGGATAGCGCTTGCCGTCGTTACTTCTTGGTAAATTGCACGGATAACGTTTTCCGTAACGCCAATACCTTCTTCCGCAAGACTGCAAGCCACTTCGTGCGTCACGCGTTCAGCGGCTTTACCCGTCAAACCATAACCAAAGTTCGCCTGCATCGCTTCACGCATTTCCGCAAGAGTAACACTGCCTTCTTCAAAGCAAAGTTTCTTGATAGCAAGCAACGCATCCGCATTGTTTGCGATACCGAAGCCTTGAGGTCCCGTGAAGTTATAGATTGCACCGCCTTCCTGCAAGGATTTTCCACGGCCGATACAATCGTCCACCATACAGGACTGGAAGGGCAAAGGACAACGCTTTGCGTGCGCTACGTCAATGGCATTGTTTGCATTGACAAGCAATTTGATGAAGTAGCTTTGCTGCGTTTTGTACGCTTCAAATACTTCGTCGAAGGTGCGCATATTTGCTACGTCACCCGTTTCAGGGCCGATTTGCACCCCTTTATCCACACCGTTGGAGAACACGAGTTCTAACGGGCGGCACATATTGAAGAACGCCGCATCGTGCCAACCATCCGTCTTTGCGCCCTTTTGAGGTTCTACACAACCGATGATGCAATAATCACGCGCATCTTCTAACGTAAGCCCTCTTGCCATAATCGAGGGAATGATTACTTCGTCGTTGTAATAAGCGGGCAAACCCGTACCCAAACGAGTCAACGCACCTGCCTTGAACATGAAATCGTCAGGCGTACCATTCCATACACGTACGGAAATGGAAGGCTGAGGCAGGGGCACGTGCATTGCCGCTTCCAAACACATATACGAAAGGTCGTTGGTCGCATCCATACCATGGATATTTTGACCGCCAACGATAAGGTTTTGGAACATACCATACCCTGCAAAGCCGTCCGCGGAAGCCGCGTCACGTACCTTGTTGATATCGTTGAATTTTACCCAAATACAGTCAATCAATTCCTGCGCCTGCTCCAAGGTAATTTTCCCTTCGTCGATATCTTTTTTATAGAAAGGATACATATACTGGTCAAAACGACCGGGCGAAATGGAGTGGCCGCTCGATTCTACCTGCAACAGCATCTGGATGAACCAGAAGGATTGACATGCTTCGTGGAAGCTGGATGCAGGGAATTCGGGTACGTGCATACAGTTGGTGGCAATTGCCATCAATTCCGCTTTACGCGTTTCATCCTTTTCTTTCTTCGCCATTTCACGCGCAAGTACAGCGTATCTGCGCGCATATTCCACCACCGCTTCGCACGATTCAATTACCGCGGAAAGGAAGTTATATCTTTGTACGTATTCAGGGTCACTTACGTCAAGTTTTGCAAGCGCATTTTGCGCTTCCGCAATAATACCGCGATACCCCTTTTTCAATACTTTTTCGTAATTTACGTTTACGTGGCCGATACCGTTGTAGAAGTAGTTACCAGGTGTAAAAATATTGTGTACGGTAAACGCTTCGTACGCCGCAGGTGCCATGTTCGATTTTGCAAGGTCGCTACACGTTTTGCCTTTCCAATAGGAATATGCATCGTGAAGCTCTCCCTTCGTCTTTTCGCTAATATAGAAGGGGTCTGCATCACGGGTTGCCACGGTGTCGAATTCCGCCTCTAACCATTCGTAGGAATATTCGGGGAATACCTGACAGCCACGGGGCGCAACCGTTGCGCTACCTACAATCAATTCGTTATCACGGATTACGATAGGGATATTGCGTAAAATGTGTGCAAATGCCGCACTTCTTCTCAAAACTACGGGCAAGTTTTCGCTAGCCTTGTAGCTTTCCGTTACCAGCATACCGCGAGCCGATTCGATTTCGGGCATTTTTTCATACAAGGCATCAACAAGCTTGTCGATTCTTGCGCTTTTTTCAATTACAAATTTGATATTTTCCATATAACACCTTATATAGTGAAGTTGCGCATCCTGCGCAGTGAAGTTGTGGCGTTGCCACAGTGAAGTTGACTTCGTCAGTGAAGTTTTTCACCTTTGGTAAAAAGTTATTGCTGCTATCAATACTTGCAACAACTTACCCAACGGGTAAACTTCACTTTTCGCAAAGCGAAAAACTTATCTCTGAAAGAACTTCACTTTGCGACAGCAAAATTTCACTTATTATAATTGTCCCCACAAATCAGCGTGAGGCGCCGCAATGATTGCGTTGGAGGAAAGCTGACCGCTTTGGGTTGCGTACGCCGAACCTGCTTCTACCGCAGCCGTTACGTCGCCAACCTCACCCGTCAACATAATCACGCCCTTACCGCCCATACCGCGCGATACGCGAAGGTCAAAAATTGCCACGCGCGCCGTTTTTACAGCGATATCTGCCGCCTTAATGGTGGTCGCCGCCGAGTAGGTTTCAATCAAGCCAAGCGAACCTTTGCGTTCACCCGTTTGCGTACCGAATAACGCCTTGATAACCTGCTCGTCAATGCGCCCCATTACGGACGAATCGATGATATACCCGTCAAATTTCGACTGAACGTGGCTAACCGCCGCCGTTACGTTGGAAATCGAACCCGTCAATACGATTTCGTATTTACCAGGACAGGAAGGATGCGCCGCAACCAACTCTACGCCCGCGCTCTTAAGCGCTGCGTCCGTTGCTTCTACGCCTTTAGGAATACTCTTTAATTCAATAACACCGATTGCTTTAAACATTAGTCAGTTACCTTGTCAATAATAATCTTAATTCCGTCGTAAACGGTTACTCTACCGTCTATCGTCGCATACTGCGGCAAGGAAAGCCCTTCCGCACTCTCTGCAATTTTGTCCCCTTTCTTCACCATATCGCCGTCCGCTACGCAAGGTACGCTAGGCGCACCAATGTGTTGGCGGAGATAAATTTCCACACGGTTAAAGTTTGTATCTTCGCCGATATATTTAGCTACCTTGTCAAATTTCGCTACGCCGAGTACGCTTTCCCAACGCTCGGAAGGCACCATACGCCATTCTCTTTCACGCAAGGGGGAAACCTCGTCTTTTGCCACGTAACGCATCTTATTTTTTGCGAGTAAGGTTTTATATTCGTTGATAACCGCACGCGGTGAAATGCCTTGACAGCACGCAAGCGTCTCGCAAATTCCACAGCCACAGCAAAGGGTTGCGGACAATACCATTTCGGGCATAACCATCGCCGCGCCTTTGGCTGTACGCACCATTTTGTGCGGTTCTAAGGGATAGCCAAGTAAGTATCGAGGGCACATATCCGTACAACGCGTACATTGACAGCAAGCGGTCTCCGCGCGCGCGATGGATTTGTCACCGTCTAAAAACTTACTCTCTACCGCAGGAATGTTCGGGGGAAGAATCAAAAGGCTCTTGGTCGTTTTGGTTACCACCGCCGAATCGGGGTTTATCACTTTACCCATCGAAGGGCCACCGTCGATCACGACGTACTCTTCGGGGATTTCTATCGAATTTTTCTCCAATAAGTCGGAAACGGGCGTCCCTACGGGCACTTTTACCACAAACGGCTGCGGGATATCCCCTGCTACCGTTACCCATTTCATCAGCATAGGAGTGTTGTTTTTTACCATCATCGCCACGTTGTAAAGGGTTTCGACGTTGTACACGATTACCCCAGCGGTGATGGGAAGGTTGCCGGGCTTTACCACTCTGCCCGTCGCTTGATAAATCAAGCTAACTTCATCGCCCATCGGATATACGTCGGGCAAAATTTTCAAGCGAATACGGTCTGCCAAACGAGTATTGTCTGCCAAACGTAAACGCTTTGCCGTATGATCTTTCACGCACAACAAAGCCTGCGGAATTTTTGCAAAATCCAACACGGCTTGGATGCCCGCAAGCACCATAGGCATTTCTTTTTGTAAAAGCACGTAATCGGTGTATAAAAGCGGCTCGCATTCCGCCCCGTTGATCACGAGGGTATCCGCGCCGTCCGCAAGCTTTGCATACGAGGGGAACCCCGCGCCGCCTGCGCCAACGATACCGGCTTCTTTCATAATCTCTTTCAAATCCATAATCAATGTGAAATTGTGGCTATGCCACAGGTAAGTTTATTTTGTAAGTGAAGTTTTTACTTCGTAAAAGTGAAGTTTGTTCCAAGTGAAGTTTTGCATTCTGCAAAGTGAAGTTTGCCTATCGGCAAGTTGTGGCTGTTATTTATAATAACGATAACTTTTTACCATAGGTAAAAAACTTCACTACGCCAAAGGTGTAACTTCACTGTGGCTTCGCCACAACTTCACTGGCGTAGCCAACTTCACCATTGTAACGCAACTTATTAAAGTGCATAGATACGAGCAGTTCAAGGCGGAGCGAGGGAGCTTACAAGTAGTAAGTGACCGAGCAACAACGCCGAAATGCGACGCATATATGCGCTTTAATCTACAATACCGACGATGACTGCGTCGCAAGGCGCATTAGTATTATGGAGCGCCAAACGTGCGGAACTACCCGTCGTAATCAAAACGGTTTCTCCGATACCTGCACCAACGCTGTCAACTGCGATGAGAAATTCACCCGTCACAACGCCATTTTTCATGATTTCCACTTCCATAAACTTGGAACCGATGAGCGATTCTTGCTTTCTGGTGGAAACGATATTTCCTCTGATAATTCCTCTTAACATAGTTACTCCTTAACTACCTTAACCTTACAACCATTGCCGATACCAACTGCGTTTGCATCGTCCGTGTCAATGTGCATTTCCAAACGGAATTCAGGGTGTACACGTACCTGTACGTCGTACCAACGCGTACGGCGTTTACCCATTACGTCCACCGTAACGGTATCCCCGTCCTTAACCCCAAACGCTGCGCCGTCTGCAGGCGACATGTGAATGTGTCTATTGGCAATAATGCAACCCTCTTTCAACACCACGATGCCCTTGGGACCCACGATGGTAACAGGTGCAGAGCCAGCGATATTCCCCGATTCTCTTACAGGGGGCTTTACTTTTAACACATACGAATCCGTTGCGGAAATTTCTACCTGCGATTTTCCTCTCAAAGGTCCTAAAACGCGTACGTTTTCAATGGGACGCATTGCAGGTCCTATCAAGGTAAGCGTTTCTTTGCAAGCATACTGTCCAGGTTGAGAAAGATCCTTCATCGGGGTCAATTCGTACCCTGCGCCAAAGAGAGTTTCCATATCCGCTTTGTTCAGGTGAATGTGTCTATTCGATACGCCTACGGGTACTTCGCCGTTGCTTGCAGTTGCCGCAACTACGTCTTCGCCCATATTCGACAATACTTTTTTAACCAATTCCGCGATTTGCGCGTTCGATAATTCCATAGTTTTCCTTCCAAAACTGTTTTTTACATTCCCTTGTCAAGCATAAAGGCGAGTACACGCGCGTACGCAAGGGAAATTTTGTGTAGTTGATTGAAAAATCCCCAAGCCGCCCGCCCAAAACGGGCGGCTTGGAATTTTGCACTTATTAAATAACTGATTTTATGGCGGTGTCACCGAGAATGATTGATTAGTGATTTATCACGTTTTCACGCGAAAAACACAAGAAAGACAAGCAATACACAAGGGCGCATACCCTCTGCGGTCTGTAACCGCGTGTAGTGCGTAGGATTTCGCCGTGTTTTTCCGTCAAAAATCAATCAAGCGAGTTGACCGTGCCTATTATTTAATAGCGGGCAACAATTTTTCAACGTCTGCATGGGGACGAGGGATTACGTGCGTTGCGATAACTTCGCCAAGAGCCGTTGCAGCAGCCGTACCTGCTTCTACTGCAGCCTTAACTGCGCCAACGTCACCGCGAACCATAACGCTTACCAAACCGCTACCGATCTTTTCGCTACCGATAAGTACTACGTTTGCTGCCTTTACCATTGCATCTGCTGCTTCGATTGCTGCTACCAAACCTCTGGTTTCTACCATACCCAATGCTTCCATCATAA
>JAFVQP010000204.1 GCA_017504735.1 Clostridia bacterium
ACTGTTTTTGGCATTCCAAAACACGATTATGGAAAAAGTATATTTCGGCGGCTTAAAAGGCTGAGAATAAATAAAAAAATCAATTCATTCAAGGAGAAAAAATATGAGAAATTTCAAAAAGGTTGCAATGCTTGGTATGTCGCTTATGATGTCGGCTACGGCGTTTGTCGGTTGCGGCGGCGGTAATACCAACACGGGCGGCACGACGGGTAGCAAGGGACAAATCACCGTACAAGTGGCAAATCTTGGTTTCGGAATTCAATGGTTGAACGATTTGGCGACGGTATTCACCGCAGAAACGGACATCGGCGTTACGATTGTACCCGAACTTGGTATGGGCGGTGTGTCGGCCATCGATACGCAGTTGATGGCAGGGTCATCCGAGGCGGATATTATCTTTACAAAGAAAGAGGATTTCGACCGTTACGTATATATGGCGCAAGGCCACGATTTCGAAGGTACGCATTACGATAAGCTGTACGTAAGCCTCAACGACATTTGGGAGGAAATTGGTTCGAAGGTCAATCCTCAATATAAGGAACATTTCAATTACGATGATAATTATTACGCGGTACCTTGGGCAGGCGGTGCGTTTGGTCTTGTTAGAAACAGAGACGCTTGGGAAACGTTGGGTTATACCGTCGACTATATGCCCGTAACGACGGACGAATTGTTTGAGGTTTGCGACAATATCGCGGCGCAATACGCAAGCAAGGAAATATATCCGTTCACGTTCAGCTCAAAGAACGAATATTATTCCGACTTTATCAACATTTATTTTGCACAGTACGAAGGCATTGAAACCTTCAACCGTTTCAAGGAAGGCAAACCACCCGTTGGCATGGATGCGGAACAAATCTACAACTACCAAGGTCAGTACGAAGTTGTTGAATTTATCACCAAGCTGTTGGCGATGGAAGAGACCTCTGGCGGTGATTATAAATACAAATATCAGGATGAATATTCGACCACGCAGGACTTCACGGATATGCAAGGCGCATTCTTGGACGGCGTAGCGGCGTTCTGTATCAACGGTTCGTGGCTGGGTGTGGAAATGGGTAGCGATACGGCAAATATCGACTTTGTAAAAGCACCCGTGCTTAGCTCTATCACCGATAAATTTGCAGACGGTTCGGATAAATCGGATGCAAAGCTTCGTGAAATTGTAAAATACGTGGACGGCACGTCTTCGACAAAGCCTACGGGTGTAACGGACGGGGATATCGAGCTGGTAAGGGCAGCGAGAAAGAATTCGTATGCGACGGGCGGTGTTGACCATCAGGGCTTCATTCCTTGTTATAGCGACGATATCGACAATGCAAAACAGTTCTTGAAATTCATGTATTCGGATAAGGGATTGAACACCTATTACGATACCATGGGCGGGTTGAAGTTGCCTGCAACGCCCTCTGGCGGTTATGCGGAAAAATCCAACCTCACCGTGTTTACGCAAAGCGTAACCGATTTGCTCAGCGAAAATTATCTTTGCACGACACAAGCAAACTCCAAGATGTTTACGCTTGCAAACGTCAGCTCGATTTACCGTAATGGTCTCGTCGGTTTGGTAGATCCCATTATGACGCAATACAAGCAAGGAAAGACGGTGGACGAAATCGTTAACTACGTTATGACGACGAACCAAAACGATATCGTAGCAAAATGGTCGACGATTAAAAACAATATCTAATAGCCCTTAAAGGAGAAAACAATGAAGGGAAATTTGAAAAAAATGACAGCTGCATTGCTTGCCCTGCTGACAACAGTAGGGCTTGCGGGCTGTGGGGATAACAATACTTCGCAAAGCGGTAACAGCGCAGGTGAATCGTCCGAAAACGCTGATAAGATTACTGCAACGGAAGTATGGAGCACCTATTCCACTGTAAAAGTGCCGCAAAATAGAAATTTGAGCGTGTATGAAAAGCAGGATGCGGAAATTTATCTTTCCATGATGAAAGACGAAACGGAGGGGACGCAGCTTGTGATTACGGCTGGGCAGGATATTTCCTCTTACGAGCTGGTAGAAGCGGAGCTTTCGGACGGAAAGGGGAATACGATTTCCACAGACCAAATTGACGTATATCATCAAAAATACGTTCTAATCGACAAGATGTTCAATATCAACAACACGACCTATCGAGCAGGTGATTGTTTGCCCGATATGCTTCTTCCTATGGAAACGGCGGTGGAATATCAAGAAAACACTGTAAAAAAGGGAGAAAACCAAGGCATTACCGTAGAAATTACGACAAACAGCGATACAGTTCCTGGTATTTACAGCGGTGTGTTCACGTTGAAAATGGATGGTAAAACGAGAAAAATCCCCGCAACTGTAGAGGTTTGGGATATTGAATACGAGGGGAGAAGAACTTTTCAATCGTGTTTCCTTATCTACCGTGGCCGCCTCGCGCAAGGGGAATATGGGGCGACGGACGAAATGATGGACGCTTACGTGCGGACGTTGCTCAAATATAAAATCAATTCCGATTACGTGCAAAGAAAAGACCTTGGTTATAACAATATAGAAAATTTTACCGATTATATTGAGGAATATTTCGAGGATGATAATTTCAACTCTATTGTTATTCCTGTACATATCAATTTCCCGTTTGAGCATAACAATTCGGATGCAAACCTTTCGATACAATATATCAACGAGCTAGTGAAGATTTGTACGCCTGAAACGAATTATATGGATTATGCGTACATTTACCCAAGCGGTTATGACGAAGCGGATATAAGTAAAACAAAAAAGGACGATGCAATCCGTGTTTTTAAAGATGGTGGCGATTATCAGCTGATGTTACAGCGTGCGGTTAGAGAATGCGAGGAAGCGTTGAACGCTTTGCAGGCGGAATACGGAAAGGCGTTTAGACAGCAGGTAGAACAATCAATTTTGAATATCCCTGCCATTTTTACAAACGTGAACTTCGTAGAGGAATACGTAGGGGAATTAAACTCGGTGTTCTGTCCCTATCTCAACTTGTTCGGCGATGATATTTTGGCACAGAAATACCAAGCGTCCGCAGAGGAAAGGACGAACGGGGATTTGTGGGCATACACTTGCGTTGGACCTATTAACCCGTATCCCACCTTCCATTTGGACGATTTCAACCTCGGTACGCGCGTGTCGGGTTGGATGGAAAAGAAATATAAAATAAACGGATATTTGTACTGGGCGGTTAACCTTTACGAGCCATCGGGCATTCACGACGCAGAAGATTTTATCTATCCTTATGATACTCCCGATAGAGCTTCTAATTGTCCCGGCGACGGATTCTTGCTCTACCCTGGGAAATATTACGGCAGTGACAGCCCGTTTGCAAGCTTGCGACTTGTGAACTATCGAGATTCGATGGACGATTACGATATGCTTTGCGTATATGAAAATTTGTTGAACGAACGGGCGGCGGCTTATGGAACGAGTGTGAACTTCGACGATTACGTCAACGATTTGTATTTGTCGATTTTCGATGAGGCGATTTATTATCAAGATGATGCGTTGGTGTACGAAGCAAGAGCAGAGCTGGCAAAACGCATTTTGGAATTGCAAAACAGCGACGGATTGCTTATCAAATCGGAAATATCCGTAGACGGTAAAACGACGGAAAGTAAGCTGTATTCGACGGCAAAAACCTTGAAAATCAACGGCGAAACTGCGCAGGGCGTACAAAGCGGAAAGGGCTATCAATATACCGTTTCCTTGGCGACGGGCGTGGGCGAAAAGACGTTGACGGTGGAAAGCGCAAGCAAGACGTACACCTATACGCTTGGGCAAAGCGGCGCGGCGAATATGCAATCGTACAAGAAGAATGAGGCAAGCGTTGTCACGGCAACGGCAAACGGCGCGGACGTTATCATTAAGGCAGAGGATAAGGGCAGTGCGGCGCAGACCACGGCATTCCGTCCTTACGTGGAATTTGCCGTATCTAATTTGGCGAACGCAAAAGAAATTATCTTTGTTATTAAAAATACAACGGATAAAGAAATGGAAGCCAACGTACAACTTGCAGGCGACGTTCGTGAAACGGTGGGCGGCATTTACTTGCGTGCAGGGGAAGAAAAGGAATACCGCATTTCGTTTGCCAATATTTCCGAGGACGTCTTAAAAGGCGCAACCCATTTTCGTATTGCATTTACGAATACGTTAAACGGCGAATTGCAGCAGGCTAGAACGTTTACCCTTGGCTGTATCCGTTATGTAAAGTGAGGTAAATGAAATGAAGAAGAAATTTTTAATAAAAAGCATAGTTCTTTCCTTGCTTTGCGTGATGGAGGTTGGTTTTGTTGCTTGTGATAAGGGCGGGCAGTCGGGAACGGATAATTCCGCAAGCGACAGCGGCTCTGAAATCATTGAACCCGTAAAGGATTATAC
>JAFVQP010000205.1 GCA_017504735.1 Clostridia bacterium
CCTTGGCGCGTTTTTACGTTGCAAACGCTTTGCAAATGAAAAAAAATTTGATATAATATAGATATGGAACACAAACAAAAGGGTAAAAATGGGGGCTTGACCTCTCTTATCGGTACTTCTACGCCTGCAAAAGCGTCGGGGTTGACCTATTCGCTGGCGGCAATTCTTTCGGTTGTCGTGGCTTTTTTGTTTTTACTTTTTGTCAGTATATTCGGCTTAGCGAAAGAGGGGTATGAGGAAAGTGATTGGTATCTTTATTGCAGTTACTTGTTGGTACCGTTTACTTTTTTGCTTGTGGCAATGTTTATTTTGCGTTGGTCGGGGCAATCGGTAGGAAACGAAATCCGCGCGCAAGCCTGCCCTGCAAGATATTTTGTAATTGCCATTTTACTGCAAGTGGGGTTGCTTTGCTTATCGCAATTAAACGACTTATTTTTGGAGTGGTTAGAAGGCTTTGGGTATAAAGATACGCCCATCGTCTTGCCTTCCTTAGATGGCTTTGGGTTTGTAGGCGTATTGATAACCATTGCCGTTTTACCTGCAATTTTTGAAGAGCTGATTTTCCGCGGATTACTCTTAAAGGGTATGAAATCCTTTGGTACAGTGGGGACGGTGCTTTTAAACGGGGCGTTGTTTGCGCTCTACCATCAAAATCCTGCGCAAACCATGTATCAATTTTGTTGTGGGTGCGCGTTTGCGCTTGTGGCTATCCGCGCGGGAAGTATTTTGCCGACGGTCGTTTCCCATTTTATCAACAATGCACTCATCGTTACCTTGACAAAATATGGGTTGGCGGATTTGCAAGGCGGTGTGCTTATCACGGTGGTAATTGTGTCAATTTTGTGCTTAATCGCATCCCTGGTATGGCTGTTTTTCTTTGATAAGGGTAAAAATAAGCCTAGGCGAGAGGAGGATAAGGCGGAAATAAAACGGTTTTTCTTGTATGCCTCGGTGGGTATTGCGATGTATGCGCTTACTTGGATAAGTGTACTTTTGACGGGGTTCTGATATGCAAAAAATTTATTTTGTTGTGGTTGGAAAAATCAAAGAAAGCTTTTATAGGGAAGCGGTTGCGGAATACGTAAAACGTATGTCACGCTTTGCTAAGGTCGAAATTAAAGAACTTGCCGAAGGGGCAAACCCTGAAGCGGAAGCGGATGAAATTTTGCGCGCTTGCAAAGGCTACACCATCGCATTGGCTGTGGAAGGTGAGAAGCAAACAAGCGAACAGCTTGCCAAACGGCTTGGCAAATTAACGGATGAAGGGAAGGACGTTACCTTTGTAATCGGCTCGTCCTGCGGACTTTCCGAGCGAGTGAAGAAATTTGCGGATTACCGTTTGTCCTTTTCGGATATGACGTTCCCGCATCAGCTTATGCGTGTTATCCTTGCCGAGCAGGTATATCGCGCGTTTATGATTAATGCAGGTTCTACCTATCATAAGTAAAACGTCCCTTGCATAGGATATCCTATGGATATTTATGGGCAGGTTGTAGGCTTTTACGAAGAAGTAAAGACGGAAAAAACGGAGATCGGTAAAACGCTGTTTGGGCGTACCATGTACGCGATGAAGGTGGGTAATGGTACACCTGTTGGGTTGGTGCAATGCGCAATGCATGGGCGAGAATTTATCACCGCGAAGCTTGCCATGGAACAGTATCGCATTGGCGTAAGTAAGGGGAGCTGTTGGTTTATTCCTCTTGTCAATCCTGACGGCGCGCTGTTGTCCGAGGTGGGGATTTCTACCGCACCAACTGTGATGCGAGGTTTCTTAACGGAAATCAATCAAGGCGACGATTTTTCTCTGTGGAAAGCAAACGGCAGGGGTGTAGATTTAAACGTGAATTTTGATGCGGCGTGGGGTACGGGTGTGAAAAATATCCGTAAGCCGAGTGCGGAAAATTATATCGGACAGTATCCTTTTTCCGAGCCTGAAACGCAGGCGTTGAAAAATTTTACCGAAAAAGTCAAACCTGATTACACGGTTAGTTATCACACGAAAGGCGAGGAGATTTATTGGTATTTTTCGCAGTCATCTCGTACCTGCCCCCGTGATTTTGCGTTGGCAAAGGTGATTTCTGCGGTGACGGGCTATCCTTTGAAAATGGCAAAAGGAAGTGCGGGCGGATATAAGGATTGGTGTATAGAAAGGCTAGGTATCCCCGCTTTTACAGTAGAAGTGGGCAAAGAGGAGCTAATCCATCCCTTGCGGGAAGAGACTTTACAAGATATTATTGAAAAAAATGGGCGGGCGGTATTTGCGCTGTCTAAGGAAATGTGATTATGAGGCGTTTAACAAGAGAGGAAAAATTTATGCGCGCGGCCATCAAGGCGGCGAAACGCGGTTTAAACGAGGGGGAAGTTCCCATCGGCGCCGTGGTTGTCTATGAGGATAAGGTGGTATCACGTGGCTACAACCGACGTGCGAAGTTGCAGCTTGCCTCTGCGCATGCGGAAATGATGGCGATTGATAAAGCGTGTAAAAAATTCGGTTCTTGGCGTTTGCCTGAGGGGTGTGAATTATACGTGACCTTGGAACCCTGCCCAATGTGCATGGGGGCAAGCCTGAATGCCCGTGTGAGCAAACTGTATTTCGGCGCATACGAGCAAAAGGGGCGTTCGTTGACGAACGAGCTTGCGGATGCAAATCTACTCAACCATAAAACGGAAGTGGTAGGCGGTGTCTTGGAAGAAGAATGTAAGGCAGTTTTAAGCGGTTTCTTCATTGCGATGCGGCAAAAGCAAAAAGAGGAAAAGGAGAGGAAAAAAGCCGAAGCGGAAATTTTAGAAAAAAAAGATGAGTAATCGGCTTGTCATTCGCTTGACATATGCGTGCGTGATAAGGTATTATAAATAAGGTAAGAATCGTGTAGGGGAAATGGACGGGCTGTGCCCGTGATGAGTGAAGACTAACGAAAAAAATCCGTTGCGCCTATTGGTGGAAAAATCGTAGTGCGGACGGGTAAAAATAAAAGGATGGTTACACATGATAACTCACGGCAATGAAATTAAGTTGTTTTCCGGTAACTCCAATCAAGAACTTGCAAAAGCGATTGCGAAGAAGCTCAATACCGAGCTCGGCGAAATCGAGGTAACCAAGTTCTCCGACGGCGAGATCAACGTACATATTGCAGAAACTGTACGTGGTAGAGATTTGTTCATTATTCAATCTACTGGTGCTCCCGTAAATGATAACCTTATGGAATTGTTGATTATGATTGACGCAGCAAAACGTGCTTCGGCTGGTCGTATCACAGCGGTAATTCCCTATTTCGGTTATGCTAGACAAGACAGAAAGGCTCGTTCGCGTGATCCTATCACGGCAAAGCTCGTGGCAAATTTGATTACGGCTGCAGGCGCTGACCGTGTTCTTACGATGGATTTGCACGCGGATCAAATCCAAGGGTTCTTTGATATCCCTGTGGATAATCTTTTGGGCGGTCCTACCCTTTACCAATACTTTGCACAGCAAAACAACATTGACGTTGTCGTTGCGCCTGACTTGGGCAGTGTAAAACGTTCGAGAAAGGTTGCTGAAAAATTCGGTGTGCCCCTTGCCATCATCGACAAACGCCGTCCTAAGGCGAACGTTATGGAAGTTATGAGCATTATCGGTGACGTTAAGGGTAAGAGATGCCTTATGATTGACGATATGATCGATACGGCAGGTACCCTTTGTCAAGGCGCGCAGGCAATCAAAGATGCTGGCGCAACCGAAGTGTATGCAGGCTGTACGCACGCGGTGCTTAGCGGTCCCGCAGTAGAACGTCTTAAAAATTCGG
This sequence comes from Clostridia bacterium, assembly GCA_017504735.1. Next base: position 3,783 of record JAFVQP010000205.1, read on the forward strand.
CAATCACCAAGCTTGTTATGTTGGATACCGTACACTTGGACGAATCGAAGAAGCTTGATAAGTTTGAGGTATTGTCCGTTGCGGATATCTTTGCTTCGGCAATTGAAAACGTATATTTAGACAAGCCTATGTCGAAGCTTTACGACTAATTAAGAAAAAAATACGAAAGAGCCGTCGCTACACCGTGACGGCTCTCAATCAGTTATAAGAGGAAAATATGTATTTGATTGTAGGGTTGGGAAATCCCGACAAAAAGTATGAAAAAACCTTTCACAATATGGGGTATATTGCCGTAGGCGATGCGGCGGAAGCGCTTGGCGCAAAGTTTAAAAAGAAGGAGTGTGAAGCCTCCGTTGCGGAAGCCTTCGTTGGGGGAGAAAAGGTGATTCTCGCCCGTCCTTTGACGTATATGAATAACTCTGGCAGGGCTGTAAAGCAGTTGATGTCGAAATACAAAATCGACGAGGAAAAACTGCTCGTAATTTACGATGATTACGATTTGCCAAAGGGTAAAGTGCGCATTCGTGCAAACGGCAGCGCAGGTACGCATAACGGCATGCGCAGTATTATCGGGGAAACGGGGTTGAAAAATTTTGCCCGTATCCGTATCGGTATCCGTGATGAAGCGGTAAATATCCCCATCATCAATTACATGCTTGCCGAGGTGTGCAAGGAAGATTATCCCGTGTATGCGGAGGCTTGCCATAAGGCAGGGGAAGCGGCTGCGGAATTTGCGCGCGGCTTGGATATTGAAAAGGTAATGTGTAAGTTTAACAGCAATGCATAAGGCATTGCTTTGAAGGGAAGAGATGAAACGCAATTTTTTAACGCTTGAACAAATCGGGGAAGAGTATTCCTCGTATGCAGACGATATCCGCCGCGGCACGCCGACGGCGGTTTTCGGCGTTTCAGATTCTTTCAAATACCTGCTGGCAGGGCTTTCGCCCTTGCCTGTGGTGTACGTGACGGCGGATAGTATTTCCGCGCGCAAAGCGGCGGATAATATTGCGGCTTTGACGGGAAAACGCACCGAGGTTTTGGCGGCGAAAGACGAAGTTTTGATGTATAGAAAGGCGCTGTCAAAAGACTCGCTTTATCGTCGGTTGAATGGGATTTACGAGCTTGGAAACGCTTGCGACGTCTTGACCGCGGAGATTGACGCGCTCATTCAATTATTCCCTAAAAAGTTGCCGACGCTGACCTTGAAAGAGGGGGAGGATTATGATTTTCTTTCCCTGCCTAAACACCTTGCGGAGATGGGATATACCCGTAATTTCGAGGTGGAATCGAAGGGCGTTTTTGCAATCCGCGGTGATATTTTAGACATCTATCCCATCAATGCGGAGCATCCTGTTCGCATTGACTTTTTCGGAGATACGGTTGAGAAAATTAAACCCTACGACGAGGTAACGGGGACCCGTCTTGCCGGGGTAAAGGAAATTACGATTCTTTCCGCGACAGACGTTTGGGTGACGGAAAATGATAAGGCGAGGTTGCCTGCGCTTTTACAAAACGAGGTGAAACGTTTTAAAACGGCGGAAGCCTATGCGCGTGCGAGAGAAATCGCGGACGAGTTACTCGTAGGAGAGGGATGCGACAATGCATTTTTGTTGCCTCTTTTGGAAAATTCTACCGACTTTTTCTCGGTTTTACCTGAAAATACCGTTATTATTTTTGACGAAGGGAAAACCCTTTGGGATAAATTTAACGCGCTGTACAAGGAACACGAGGAACGTTTTCACCGTTTGCAAGCGGGGGGCGAAGCGTTCGATTTTACCCGCAATCAATACGTGGATAAGGATGGATTTTTGGACAACTTGCAAAGGGTACGTCGGGTGGCGATGCAGACCTTTACGGGCAATCCATTCTTCTTTCAGCCTTTGAAGATTTACAATTTTTCCGCGACGCCTGCGCCGAAATATTACAACGGGATTTCTGCAATTTTGACGGATATTTCCAACTGGAAACGTGGCGGTTACCGTATTCTACTGTACTGCGGTGATGAAAAACGCGCGGTAAAAATGAGCGAGTACTTGTCCGAGGAATATATTTCCACGGTTAAATTGCCCGATAGCATGTCCGAGTTTAAGGGCGTTTGCATCCTTGACGAACCGCTGGATAAGGGGTTGGTTTTACACGATTGTAAGCTGGCAATTATCGGTACGGGTGATTTGTATATGCAGACCCGTGAAAGTAAGCGTATCCGCCGTAAACGCGGGGATATGTTTACGGCACCTGAGGTGGGGGATTTCGTCGTTCACGAAACCCATGGTATCGGCAAAGCGGTAGGGATGCAAAAAATTGAAACGACGGACGGGATTAAGGAATACGTTGCGGTTGAATACAAGGACGGGGCGAAATTGTACGTGCCTGCCGAGTGTATGGACGTACTGTCAAAGTACGTGGGTGCGGAAAACCCCACGTTGAGTAAAATCGGCGGTGCGGATTTCGAACGCGTGAAAAAGCGCGTGCAGGAATCCTTGAAAAAGTTGGCGTTTGACCTTAAGCAATTGTATGCCGAGCGCGCGGAAACGTACGGCTATGCCTTCCCGACAAACGACGTGTTTATGCAGGAATTTGAGGATGCATTCCCGCATCCCTTGACGGTCGATCAGGCAAGCTCGGTTGTAGAAATCAAGATGGATATGTGTTCGCCCAAGGTGATGGATCGGTTGCTTTGCGGTGACGTGGGCTTTGGGAAAACGGAGGTTGCCTTCCGTGCCATTTACCTTTGTATTTTGGCAGGAAAACAAGCGGCTTTGATGTGTCCTAGTACCGTTTTGTGCAGTCAGCATTTTAATACCGCCATGGCGCGTTTTTCTGATTTTGGCGTGCGTGTGGCTTGTTTAAACCGCTTTAATACCCCCAAGGAAACGGCTGCGGTTTTACAAGGCTTGGAAGAAGGGACGATCGATCTTGTAATCGGTACCCATCGTCTATTGTCTGCGGACGTAAAGTTCAAGGATTTGGGTTTGCTTGTCTTGGACGAAGAGCAACGTTTCGGTGTAGAGCATAAAGAAAAAATTAAGCATATGCGTAAAAATATCGACTGTCTTACGATGACGGCGACCCCCATTCCCCGTACCCTGCATATGTCTTTATCGGGGATAAGGGATATTTCCACCATTCAGACGCCCCCGTCGGAGCGTTTGCCCGTACAAACGTACGTGGTGGAGGAAACGGAAACGCTCATTCGCGATGCGTGCATTCGTGAATTATCGAGGGGCGGTCAAGTGTTCATTTTGTACAACAAAGTGGAGAGTATTTTTACCTTTGCTTCGCAAATCCAAAGGATTTTGCCGGAAGCGCGCCTTTCGATTGCGCACGGTAGAATGGAAAAAACTGCGCTTGAAAACGCGGTGTTGAATTTTTACAGCGGTAACTCGGACGTATTGATTACCACGACGATTATTGAAAATGGTATCGACCTTCCTAACGCAAACACCATCATCGTGGTGGACAGCGATAGGTTGGGGATATCGCAGTTGTATCAATTAAAGGGTAGAGTGGGCAGAGGCACTCGTTTGGCACATGCGTACTTTACCTTTAAGCCTGAAAAAGTAATGTCCGACAATGCATCCGCGCGTTTGAAAGCGATTATGGAATTTACCGAGCTTGGCTCTGGGTATAAGCTTGCGATGCGAGATTTGGAAATCCGTGGCGCAGGTAACGTTCTCGGTGCGGAACAGCACGGACATATGGGGAAGGTTGGGTATGAATTATACTCTAAACTTTTGAAGGAAGAATTGACGGGTGAAACGCAATCGGTGGTGGATTTGGATATCCGCGCCAACGCCTATATCAACGAAAAATACATCGAATCTTCCGCAGGTAGATTGGATGCGTATAAGCAGATTGCGGAAATTAACACGGTTGCCGATTACAAACGTGTGTACAATTCCTTGCTGGATATGTACGGCGAGTTGCCAAAGGCGGTGGAAAACCTTTTGGTGATAGCCGTTTTGAAGAGCTATGCGGCAAAATTCCACGTGAAAAAGATTACCCTTATCAAGGGTGTGGGAGCATTGGAATTCCCCTCGTTAGAGACGCTTGGTGACAAACGAATTCTTGCCGCGATGGATAAATATCAAGGTCGAGTTCGCTTAAATATGTCGGAAGCGCCCGTGATAGAATTCTTTGCGAAACGCGAGGCGGCGGAATTGATGGCAGAAATGACAAAATTTTTGAAATTTGCACTAACTTTTCAGTAGTTTATAAGCAAAAATGTTTGCACTTTTTAAAAAAATAAGGTATAATATAACTTGACGATATAATGAATAAGGGGAAAATGCCTTTTTAGGGTGTTTTCCATTTCGAGAGAATATCGACAATGAAGGATAAAAAATCGGAGCGATTTTATGAACAACAAACACACATTTAAAAAAGCAGCGGCATTATTTTTGGGCCTTGCGCTTACGGTAGGCGCAACGGGTTGTAGCTTTATCACAACGGACAATCAAGCTGACCTCGAGCAGCCGGTTGCAAGTGTTAATATTAGCGCAAAACTTGAAGAACAGTACAAAGATGTTGCCGGCGACGTAAAAGACGTTATTGGTTTGATGTCTCAGGACATTTTGAAACGTGATTTGATTTCCTACTATCTCAGCACAGGCTATCAGTACGTTGAACAGTATGGTTATTCGTATGAAGATACGTTTAACATGTTATTGGACGGTCTCGTTAGCAGAGAGATTATGATTCAAAAAGCAGTTGCTTACTACTTGAACAAGTTTGAAAACGTAAACTATGCTGAACTTGAGAAGTTTATTGCTGCGGAATTAAATGCAATCACGGATACCAAAGTAAAAGCATTGCTTCAGGAAGAGAGCCATAAGGAAGTGCTCGTTTTGAAATATTTCCTTTCCATCGAAGATGAAGGGCAAACGGCTTATAATAAGGCAATTTACACCTTGAAAAAATCCTTAAACGATTCGTTGGATTCCTTGGAAGCATCTTACATCACGGCGGAATCGGAAGATCACGAGCATGAAGAAGCACGCACCCTTCCTACGGGCGTAGATACGGAAAAGGAAGATTATATTCCTGAAAACTATGAAATCTACACTGGCCGTAACGCAGCAGGTGCTTGCGGTGAATATAAGGTGGTAGAAGGCTCGACGGTTACTTCCCGTCAAAAAGCGTACAACGCATTCTTGACCAACCTTCAGGCTTACAACCTTATCAACGTAGATAAGAAGAAGGGCGAGGTAGAAGATACCCGTGATATCACGAAGCTTCACTACTACTACGTAGAGCTTGCTTCCATCCTCGGTCAAAGCCTTATTAACAAGTATTTCGAATCGTTGGAAAACGACGTAAGCGATAAGATGGATGCAACGTATATGCAGGCGAAGTATGAAGAAGTGCTTGCGCAGCAAGCGCACGACTACGCAAACGATGACGCAGCATTTGCGACGGCGTTGGATAGTGCATCTCAAGACAGCTTCTTGCTTTACGGCTTGAAAGACTACGGTTTTGTTTCCAGTATCTTGATTCCTTTCTCGACTGCTCAAAATATTCAATATAAGCAGGCAGAAGGTAGAGGTTTGACGGAAGATGAATTGTTTGCGGTAAGAAATTCGATCGCAAAGAATATCAAGGCAAAAGACCTTCGTGATTCCTGGATTTCCGAAGACGAACACACCAACTATTCTTATGAAAAAGATGGTAAGACCTACTTCTTTGAAGATAATTTTGTAGAGAATTCGAAGTACGAGCCTTTGAAACACTACGCAGGTAACTATGCGTACAACGAAGATGGGCTTGAAAATATCGACGCATTTATCAACGAGTTTGAAAGCTATATCGTACAGGAATCTGGCGCAACGATTACGAATACGTGGACGAACCCTACGTTCTACACCGAAAAGAGCTTCAAGAAAGAAGACGGTAAGGTGGATTACAGCAAGTTTACCTACTATACTGGTAAGGTAGAATTTGCAGAAGCGCCTAAGGCGTCCGACTTCCTTAATAGAGAAAGTCAGCAATACAAAGCATTGTCCGCTGTAAACGAATTGTTGTTCGCATACAGCACCGACCCTGGTTCTTTGAACAGCTACATGGGTTATGCAATTTCTCCTTACACGACCAGCTTCGTTAAGGAATATGAATATGCAGCACAGCAAGCTGTTAAGGGCGGCGTAGGTTCGTATGCAGTATCCGTGAACCAGTATGGTTGGCATATCGTATATTGCACCTACAAGTTTGACGGCGGCAACGTATATGCAGAAGGTTATAACCACGCAGAAAAGGATACGGAAGGTACTTTCTCCAACTTGTTCTATGAATCGATTAAGACGACGGCTTACAACAACCACGCTACGGAAGAACAGAACAAGGCAATTATGACCTATGACAACGGTGATTGTGTAACCCGTTTCACGAAAGCATACAAAGACTTGCTTGAAATGGACAAACAATAATCTAAAAAGATAAAGTGTAAACGAAGCCCGACTGCTTTCGGCAGTCGGGCTTTTTATGAGGATTAACCAGGCTATGTCAAGAATTCGCTTATCCGAGCATTTTACTTATAAAAAGTTAATACAATTTGTTTTGCCGTCGATAGCGATGATGGTGTTTATTTCCATCTACGGTATTGTGGATGGTTTTTTCGTGTCAAATTATGCAGGGGATCTTCCGTTTGCGGCGCTCAACCTGATTTATCCTATGATTATGATTTTGGGTTCGGTTGGCTTTATGTTGGGTACGGGTGGTAACGCAGTTGTATCCAAGGCGCTAGGCGAAGAGGATGATAAGGGCGCCAACCGCATTTTTTCTATGCTGGTATATGCAACGATATTGATCGGCGTGGCGTTGGCGGTGATTGGCATATTGATTGCACGTCCGATTGCGGAGTTTTTCGCCGCTGGTGAAAAGGATATTTCCGCGGAAGAACGCGCGACACTTATAGAATACTGTGTGATTTATTCTCGCATCATTTTATTGGCTTTGCCTGCATTTATGTTGCAAAATGCCTTCCAAGGTTTTTTTGTAACGGCTGAAAAACCTCGTTTGGGTTTATACGTAACCTTAACGGCAGGGTGCAGCAATATGGTTTTTGATGCCTTGTTCGTTGCGGTATTTAACGGCGGTTTGGTGGGTGCGGCGCTTGCGACTGCGCTTAGTCAATTCATCGGCGGGGTGTTGCCTTTGTTGTATTTTGGACGAAAGAATGACAGCTTGCTTCGCCTCGGTAAAGGCCCTTTTGATGGAAAGGTTTTTCTGGGCGTTTGTATCAATGGTATGTCAGAATTGATGACGAATATCGCGCTTTCCGTTGTGGCGATTTTGTACAATGCGCAACTCTTGCGCTACGTGGGGCTGAATGGTGTTTCCGCATATGGGATCATCAATTACGTAGGTTTTATCTTTGTTGCGGTATTCATTGGCTACTCGATAGGGGTTTCTCCCATCGTTGGATACCATTATGGCGCGGAGAACAAGGGAGAGTTAAACAATATCCTGAACAAGAGTATAGCCATTACTTCCATCTTAGGGGTAGCAATGTTTATAACTTCTGTGACCTGCGCATCTCCGCTTTCTAGTATTTTTACCCATGGCGATGAAGAACTACTTGCTTTGACGGTAAGGGGGTTGCGGATGTATTCCCTTTGCTTCTTGCTTGTGGGAGTCAATATCTTTGCATCTTCCTTCTTCACGGCATTGTCAAACGGTGTTATATCCTTGGTGTTATCTACCGTCCGTACTTTCCTTTTACCGATTGTTGCGGTGTTCGTATTGCCATTATTGCTAGAGGTCGATGGCATTTGGATGTCTATCGGCGTTGCGGAAGTGTTGGCGTTATTCCTGTCGTTTACAATGTTGCTGTGGAAACGTAAACAGTACGGATATTGGCAAAATGGATAGGGCAGGTATGCGTTGAATTTAAAAAGTCGGGTAATTTATATAAAAATTACCTCGCTTTTTTTTGTAGGGTTTTATAAAAAATCTTTTTTAATTAATGCTTGACAAATGCACACAAAAGGCTTATAATAACAATGTAAAAATCATATAGTATAATGATAAAATCATTATAAAGAGGATTTTATGGTGCATAAGCAAAAGAAAAAATTGAAAATTTTCACGGCGATTGCATGCGTGGTATTATTTGCAGGATTGATGGTATTCCTGTTTTCAGGGGATAATTTTATTATTTTACAGGATTTATTCCGCGATGACTTGACGAGGGACGAATTGCAAGAGTCCCTTTCCGATTTAGGATATAAGGGCTATATTACCTTTGGGCTGCTGTCTATGTTGCAGGTAGTGCTTACCTTTTTCCCCGCAGAGCCTACACAAGTAATGGCAGGGCTTAGCTTTGGTTTTTTAAAAGGGGTTAGTATTTGCCTTGCGGGTGTTTTCGTGGGGAATAGCATTATCTTTTTACTGTATCGTATTTACGGGGATAAGTTAGAAGAATACTTTATCAAGAATGCCGAGTTTGACTTTGAAACGGCGAGAAGTTCTCCAACGGTTGCTTGGATTGTATTTATTTTGTATTTTCTTCCCGCAATTCCATATGGTTTGATTTGCTTTTTTGCCGCGTCCATGGATAACCGTTACTGGAAATACATCTTACTGACGACAATCGGTTCTATCCCGTCCATTTGTATTGGCGTAGGATTAGGGCATATTGCCATTGCGGCGAGTTGGATACTATCTATCGTCGTATTTGTGGTCTTGATGGCTTTGTTGATTGTGTTATATCGGTATAAGTCGCTCGTATTCGAGAAAGTGAACGAATATATGAAGAAAAAGAGTCAGCCGTATTCCTCACGAACGGTGGCAAAGAAATACAATCCGTGGCTTTATTGGACGTCAGCATTTATCAGTCGGTTGATGTTTGCGCCTAAAGTTAAGGTAAAGTATAAAAAGGAAATTAAAAAGCTGGAAAAGCCCAGCCTTGTACTTTGTAATCACGGCTCGTTTGCCGATTTTCTGTTTGCAGGTCAAATCATCAAAAGGGCGCGGCCTCATTTTGTGTCGGCACGATTATACTTTTATAAAAAATCGGTGGCAAAAATTTTGAGACAGGTGGGCTGTTTTCCCAAGAGTATGTTTACGTCCGATTTGGAGAATGCAAAAAACTGCATGCGTATATTGAACAACGGCGGTATGATTGCGATGATGCCGGAGGCGAGGCTTTCAACCGTAGGCAGCTTTGAGGGGATACAAGATACTACTTACCGTTTTATTCAACGCGCCCGCGTGCCTGTCTATACGGTGCGCATGTCGGGAGATTATTTTGCTTATCCGAAGTGGAGTAAAAGTATTCGCCGCGGCTCGCGTGTTGAGGTGGAGCTGAAACCGCTCTTCACGGCGGAAGAGGTGCAAACTTTACCTTTGGAAGAGCTAAAGCAAAAGGTGAACGCTGCGTTGTGTTATGACGAGTTTGAATGGTTAAAAACACGGCCTAAAGTGCGTTACAAGTGCAAGACACTCGCGGAAGGGTTGGAAAATATTTTAAGCCGATGCCCCGCTTGCGGCGCAAGATATGCGATGGGGGCAAAAGGGAAAAAGGTCTATTGCGAAAAGTGCGGTTTTGCGCGCGAGGTGGATAGCAGGTATGCGTTTATCGAGCCTGCGCCTTTTGAAAATTTTGCAAAATGGTACGATTGGCAAGTAGAAGAAATGAAGAAAGAAATGCAAGATAACCCCGATTTTGCGTTGGTGGAAAACGTTACTTTAAAACATTCGTCGAAGGACGGGAAAAAGATGTTGCGCGTTGCGGGACAGGGCGTTTGCCGTTTCGATTGTACGGGGCTTACTTATGAGGGCGAAGAGGACGGAGTGCAAATTACAAAGCACTTCCCTTTACGCGATATATATCGTATTTTGTTTGGCGCTGGGGAAGATTTTGAAATCTACGAGGGAAATGAGATTTGGTTTTTTGTCCCCGAAAATCCCCGTTGTTGTGTGGACTGGTATATCGCAAGCGGCTTATTGAAAGAATTGTACGAAGAAAAACAAACGAAAGAATAATACTCGGACAAAAGGGTGACGCTGATTGCCGAGAGAGGAATGAATAGAAAAATGGATAAAATAGAACGGGAACAAGAAAAAGGAAAAGCATTTTCGTCCATCAACACAAATTCTTTTTTGGTGGTAGTGATATTGCTTGGCTTGATTTTGGCAATCAGCGGCGCTTTATCCTACTTTATACCGCAGGGTAGCTTTCAACGTGATGCGGATGGGGCGATTATTGACGGAACGTACGTAAAAGGTATGGTGGAGGGGATTGCAACTTGGCGGATTTTAACTGCACCGATTCGCGTTTTCGCCACGGATGACGCCTTGACGATTATTTTTATTAGCTTGTTTTTGTTGATTATGAGCGGTGTTTTCAATCTGTTGGATAAAACGGACGGAATTCGCGTATTTATCGGGAAAACGGTGCGGAAATTTTCAAAGCGGAAGAACGTCGTTATCTGCGTGTCGACCTTAATATTTATGGCGTTTGGCAGCTTTTTCGGTATGTTTGAAGAGTTGGTTACGCTATTGCCGTTGGTTATTATATGTATGCTGTCTATGGGCATGGACACTTTGACGGGCATCGGGATTTGTATGTTGGGCGCGTGCTTTGGTTTTTCGGCGGCGATTACCAACCCGTTTTCAGTGGGGCTTGCGGCTGGTTTTGCAGGTACGTACGTTTTAGACGGTGCTTGGCTGCGTATCTTGTTTTTTGTTTTGATTTACACGCTTGTATGCGCATTCTTGTTGCATCACGCGCAACGAATATCGAAAAATCCCGAAAAATCCTTAACCTACCAAATTGATTTGGAAAAGAGGAAAAGTTTGGTGTTTAATGACTTGTCGGATTCCGCATACGAACGTAAAGTGTTTAAGGTGTACGCTGTATTTTTTGCCGTACAGCTTGTAATGCTGGTATTGATTGCCAGTATCCGCGTAATTTCCGATTATGCAATTCCTTTGCTTTCTTTCAGTTTTTTATTTGGCGGTATAGCGGCAGGGTGTTGTGTGTGCGAACGAAAGGGTGACGTGTTCAAGTATATGGGGCAGGGCGCGCTGTCTATGTTACCTGCGGTAGCGTTGATTGCGTTGGCGTCCTCGGTAAAGCTTGTGATGGTGGAAAGCAATATTTTAGACACCGTTATGCACGAAGTAATTGAATTTTTACGTGGCAAAGATAAATTTGTTTGCGTGATTTTGATTTACCTGTTGATTTTATTTTTGCAAATTTTCATAGGGTCGGCATCGGCGAAGATATTTTTGATTTTTCCGATTATGCTGCCGATATGCACGGCTTTGGGGTTATCACCGACTGTGGTAATTTTCACCTATTGTATCGCAGACGGGTTTACGGATATGATTTTGCCGACAAATCCCGTGTTGCTGATAGGGCTTTCTATGGCAAACGTATCCTATGGGAAGTGGGTGAAATGGACGTGGAAACTGCAAGTTTTGGTGTTTGTCTTGACGGTATTGCTACTGATGTTTGCGGTGCAAATTGGATATTAAGGTATAAAATACGCCTCCGAGTTTACTCGGAGGCGTTCGTTTTAACAATTTCATAAAGGGATTATTTTTTTTCTTCCTTGTATTCGGCAAGGGTAAAACTGAATTCGATATCAGGTTTTACCTCACGTAAAGCTTGTACAAAATCGTTGTTCCATTCGGGGCTGGTGGTTACCACAAAAAATTCCTCACCCATATACACCGTTATCTTTTTGCTGTCCGTGTCAAGGAGAACGGAGGTGAATTTTTCGATGGCGAACTTACTCTTGATAAACCCAAACTGTATCGTCAGGGTATCTTTTGTAATCACGTAGCGGGAGCGGATGAGCAGTGCCACCACAACCGCAATGCCAAACAAGCAAATGGCGATCAGGAAGGGGGATTTTAATACGTCGTTAAATCCTTTTACGCCGTATTCAGCGATTCGCCATATGCTAAGAGCGGTGCCTGCGGCGCAAAGCAAAATTACTGCGATGGCGAGCATAATCATAAGCGGGGTAAAACGGAATTTGAAAAATTTAGCCTCATGGGGCGCGTGTTCAGTCTTCATGGTTACATTATACCATGATTCTATAAAAAAAGCAACCCCAAACGGCAAAAGAATGTAACGGCTAAGTGAAAACTTTGTAAAAAAAGGTGGATTTTGCCATAAAATATTGAAATATAGGCTTGCTAAATGCCACTGAAAGTAGTATAATAAAGTGGTAATAATATTGAGGTGTAAAATGGCGGAGATTTTACAAGAGAATGACGCAGAGATTGCGTTGAGAGAGAAAAAACAGTTTGATAAAATGACCAAAACTCCGATTGCACGTTTGGTTATCGGGCTTGGTATTCCCACTATGCTTAGTATGATGGTTACCTCCCTTTATAACCTTGCGGATACCTATTTCGTGTCCTTAATCGGGGATGATGCGGTAACAGCGGCGGTTAGCAACCTGCTTGCGTTGATGTCGATTATACAGGCAATTGGCTTCACCTTTGGTATGGGGAGCGGCGCGATTGTATCAAGATTGCTTGGTAAGCGTGATCGTGAAGGGGCGGATAAAGTGGCGTCTTCTACCTTCTTCATATCGGGTGGATGCGGTATCCTGATTTTGCTTTTAGGCTTTTGTTTCTTTACGCCGATGTTGAAGCTGTTTGGCTCCACAGGGGAAGCGGTATTGGGATATTCTAAAGAATATGCGCTGTGGATTTTGATTTCTGCGCCCATCATGTGCATGTCGTTTGTGTTAAATAACGTACTGCGCGCGGAAGGGAAAGCGGTGCTTTCGATGATTGGCTTGGTCGTTGGTGCACTCGTCAACGTGGCGTTAGACCCTTTGTTGATTTTTGGGGCAGACTTAGGGATAACGGGTGCAGGGGTTGCAACCTGCGCAAGCCAAGTATTAAGCTTCTGCATTTTACTTTGGATGTTCATATCGGGTAAAACGATTGTACGTATGCGCGTGCGTTCCATTTCGATGAAATTGTCGGTATATGCCGACGTTATCAAGACGGGTTTTCCGTCCTTTTGTAGGCAAATCCTTGCCAGCCTTTGCGCGGTGTTCTTAAATCGTGCAGCATATCAATACGGTGGGGCAGCTGCGCAGGCGGCCTTAGGGGTTGTACAAAAAGTATTTATGCTTGCGTTTTCCATTTCGCTTGGTATTGGGCAGGGGTATCAGCCCGTACTTGGGTATAATTACAGCGCGAAGCGCTTTGACCGTGTAAAGTCGGCGTATGTCTTCACTCTGCTGTTTTCTACGGCGTTGATGTCGATGTTCGGGTTGGTGTGTGGCATTTTTGCAAATGGTTTTATGCATATGTTTAGTTTGTCGGACGAAGCGACGAAAATTGGCAGCCTTGCCTTGCGCTTGCAATGCGTTATGATGCCGTTGCTTCCGATGAATTTTATGGCAAGTGTTAGCTATCAGGTTGTAGGCAGTAAAGTGATTGCGACGGTGCTTTCCGTATCTCGCCAAGGTTTGTTCTATATCCCTGCGGTGTTGATTTTGCCTGCTGTTTTCGAATTGCTTGGGGTGCAAAGCTGTCAGGCAGTATCCGACTTTTTTGCATTTTTCTTCGCGATACCCTTTACGGTTATGTTCTTTAAAACGTTAAAGAAAGAAACGGAAAAAGTGTCGTACAACGAAGATGATAAAGTGGAATGTGCATAGGGCATGTATGCGTTGAATAAAAAAGGGAGTAAAAATATGATAGAGTTTGGCGTATTGAAATTTGATGTTTTTCAAGACAAAATTGCGTTAAAACGTTGCGGAAACATTCAACACGCAGGCTATGGTTTTGTTGAGGTGCAAATCGCAGGGGAAAACAAAGATACGCACTTGGGGGTAAAAATGGTAAATTCCTCTGAGGGGCGTCGCTTGCGTTATATTTCGCACGAACAAACGGAAAGCAAACTGACGATTGTACAGCAATCGGAGTTGGTCGAGGTGCGCTCGGTATATGAAAAGTATGATGCAATTAACGCCATTCGCACTTATACAATTGTAAAAAATATCTCAAAAAAGCCCATCGTTTTGGAAGAGGTTTCGGCGTTTATGGGGCTTGGGATTGGCGAGCGTGGAATTGATGGAACGGATGAACTGTACTTCACGCGCTTTTTCCAAAGCCATCACGGTGAGTGTCAGCCGAAGCGTTATTCCTTCCGTGAACTTGGCTTGTTCCGCGCGAACGTAGAAAGCCAAAAACGCATTGCGTTTGCAAATATCGGCAGCTGGTCCACCAAGGAAGAATTGCCCCAAGGTATTATCGAAGACGAAAAGGGTGGTTTTACGATGTTCCAAATCGAAAGCAACGCTTCGTGGTATTACGAAATTGCAGACGTTTGTATGCAATATTATCTCTACTTGGGCGGTGCAAATTTACCCTTTGGCGGTTGGAGTAATGAGTTGATTCCAGGGGAAGAATACGAGACGGTCAAGGTCGCTTTATCGTTTGGTGAAAGTCTTGACGGCGTAATTGGCGAAATGACGAAATATCGTCGTCAAATTGCAGGTAAAAAGGCAATAGACGCATACCTGCCTACCATCTTTAACGAATATATGCATCTTTCGTGGGATAGTCCTACGGAAGAAAATACCCGTCTTGTTGCGCCCGTTGTGGCGAAAACAGGGGTGAAATATTACGTAATCGATTGCGGTTGGCACAATGAAGAACCGGGCAATCTCGTTTACCCCTACGTTGGACAATGGAAGGAAAGCAACGCTCGTTTCCCTCATGGCGTACGTGCAACGACGGATTTTATTCGTTCGCTTGGCATGAAGCCCGGCCTTTGGATTGAACCTGAAATCGTCGGTATCCGTTGTGAGGAAATGCTGAACTACTACGACGAGGATTGCTTCTTGCAAAGAAATGGGCATAGAATCGCGGTGATGAATCGTTATTTCCTTGATTACCGCAATGAAAAGGTGCGTGCGTATATGTCGGAAACCATTCGTCGAATGGTAGAGGATTACGGCGCGGAATATATTAAATTCGACTACAACGAGGATTGCGGTGTGGGGACCGATTACCTTGCGCTTTGCGCAGGGGAAGGGTTAGAGCTTTGCGCACAGGCATACCTTGATTGGGTGCAGGAAATGATAGAGCGTTTCCCGAACGTAATTTTTGAAGGTTGCGCGTCGGGCGGTATGCGTATGGATTATAAGACGCTGTCCGCATTTTCGCTTGTTTCTACGTCCGATCAAACGAATTATCTCAAATACCCGTATATCGCAGGGAATATCTTGTCGTCGGTTATCCCCGAACAAGCGGCGGTGTGGAGTTATCCTGTCGGTTGCGCGGAACCAGGCGCACCGATGACGCATGATGCGGCTTGGGTGCAGGAAAATATCACGGGCGACCGAATTGCGATGAATATGATTAACAGCTTTTTAGGCCGTATGCACCTTGCGAGTCATTTAGAGTTGATGTCCAAAGAACAACTTGATTTGATTGCGGAAGGGGTTGCCTATTACGATAGCTTGACCGAGGTAAAAAAGACTGCGTTGCCGTATTTGCCCGAAGGCTTTACGCAGTTTGGGGCAGAGCGTGTGGTGTCAGGCTTGAAAACGGCAGACAAAATCTATCTTGCAGTATGGTGCTTGGGTGAAGAAAAGCGTATGGAAATTTCGTTGGATACCACGCCCAAGGCTGTAAAAATTGCCTATCCTTCCAGTCCGTCGGCGGTTTGCAAAACGACGCAAGATGGCATTGTTGTGGAATTTATCCGTTCACAAGCGGCGGTCTTTTTAGAAATTGATTGTTAAGCGGTGCAAAATGCCTAGAATAGCGGTGTGGAAACGTATCGCAGGCAAAGGATAAAAAATGAAACATTTGAAAAAATAAAAATATGGATAATCATTCAAAAAGAGGGCTTGACACAGCCTTCTTTTTCATATAAAAGGGAAAAAATGGAAGTGTAATTATATAATTAAGTAGATATTTTGGGTTGAAATGCGACTTTATGAAGTAAAATAGCTGCAAGCAATGCGTTTAGCCCGCGAGATTATATCAGCAAAAAAATGAGGACTTATCGTAATATTTGACACAAATATAATAAACAATAACAACACGAACTGTAAAAGATGTGATATACTATCACTAAACAAGTGAATGTATGGTGGAAACTTGCACTTTTCATCGCAAATTGTTTAACAAAAAATAAAAAAATAATGCACTTAAGGAGGCATAAAAGATGAAAAAGAAATTTTTAGCAGTAACTTGTATGGCGCTTGCAAGCATGTTTGCGCTTGGCTCCTGTAACATTGGCGGTGGCGGCGATACGTCTGCACCCGATTCCACAGGCAATGGCGGTGGCAGTAAAGCTACTATCGTAGAAGCGAAGAACCTTGAAGGTTTCAATGCCGCATACAAGCCCGCACACGAATTGATTGAAAAGAAACAGGGTCAAATCGACGTTGTACTCGTATTTGAAGACTCTCTTTCTGGTTGGGAAGCATTGGCTGAAGAATACAGCCGTTTGCACGGCGGTGCTGTTGTTGTAAAACTCAACTCCACCTACACCGAAGCAAGCTCCTATACTCAAAACTTGAATAACCAAGTTAACAACAAGGACGGCGAATGGGATATCGTTCAAGGTAACCTTTTCCTTGGCAACAACTGCCACACCTACTGTATCGATATGAACACGTCGGTTATTGGTAAAAACGCATACGCTGGTGCAATTGACGGCGTTGCAAGAACCTGGAAAGCTGTATTGACGCAGGACGCTTACCAGACGGATAAGTCGGGCGCTAACACCCAGACCTACATCATGAACAGCGAAGGCTTGCAAACTGCTTGGTTTGTAAACGACGTTGCAAGAGACGCTGCAATCGCTGCTGGTTATAAGGGTAGTGAAATCCCTGCAAATTGGGATGAATTGATGAGCCTTTGCTCCTACATGGAAGCTGCAGGCTACAACAACCCTCTTGGTATCGCACTTGATAAAGACTCTATCAGCGCATCGCAATTTACTTGGTTGCTTCGTGTTTACGGTGACTACTATTATAGAAACGAATACCAGAACATTATGCTTTCTAATGAATTCGAATATGATCCCGAAGACACCAACCCTGAAGCGAATATGGACTACGGTGTAAGCGCAAACAAGTTCTTCTATTCGATTTTCGCAGACAGCGCAGCAGAATACGTTGGTCCTTTCAGCGCAAAATATCAAGAATTCATCGAACAATTCCAGAAAATGAAGCCTTACCTTCGTACCAGCGCTGCAAACGCAGAAGAATCTGGTTTGAAGGCACTCCGTTCGGAATTCGGTACGCAATCTAAGGGTAAAAACTCTCCTCAGATTTTGCTTGACTATGCAGGGGCAGGTTTGGCATTCTTGAAGAATCAAAATGCGAACTTCCAGCTTGATTTCTTCGATTATCCCGTAATGGTAAGTGAGTACATCCCTGAAGGTACGGCACTTCGTGACGTAGGCGGCAACGGCGGTTACCTTTCCATCATTAAACGTGATGCACAACAGGACGCTTTGAACCTTGACTTCATGAAATTCGTTATGTCCCCTTATGGTCAGTCCATTTACTACAATGCATTGAATGCAAGTGGTTCGGTACCTATGGGTATGACGACGGTTAAAAACGACCTTGTACTTATTCCCGAAGAATGGAAATCCTTCTTCATCACAGATAAAATTTCCTTCAACGGCCTTGTTGATGGCAACCCTTACATTTCTTTCTTGATTCGTGGCTTTAGCGACGGCGAATCGACGACGGCTACCGTTATCACCAACTGGCAGAAATATTTGACCGGTACGGGTGCTGACGAAATGGATACCAATACCTTCTGCGGTAACTGGGAAAACGCTTTGGAAGAAGACTGGAAGGACTATAAGGATACCTATGGTAAGGACGAAAGCCTTCGTACGGATCCTAACGGTGGTGTAGTTCTCTAATTCGAGCAGTAATCACTTTCACAGTTCACTATTAGTTTTTATAAACGATTAATCAAAAATAATTTAGCATTGAGGTTGTTATGAGACAAACGGAAATGACTGCTGGGAAGCAGCGTAAACCGAGTCAGCTTGTCGCAATGATTTCAGCCGGTATATTGCTACTGTTTATTATCGCATCCGTTCTCTTGGGCATTTTTATACCCAAGAGTTCGGTCGTTAATATAGGCGATAGCAAAGTGAAATCAATTGCAACGGTTGAAGATGATATTTACTCTGCGACGGCGGATGGGAAAATTTCTCGTATAAGCGAGACGGGTAAGGTGAAATCCGTCTTGGATTTGGATGCGTACGGGAAAGAAAAAAATATCACCGTCGGTGAAATGGTGAGTATTCAAACACGTTCCGATTCGGAAAATGTTTGGGCAACGACTTCCAATTTCTACCTGTTTAGACTTCAAGAGAATGAAGCAGGCGATTTGGAAGTAAAAGATTATACCCAGCTGAACGACAGTATTATGGGGCTCGTAGAAAAGAACGGTTATATGTACTTACTTGAAAAAGTAGGTCTTTTTGGCTGTTTTAAAAAGTACGATTTAAGCAAAACCCTTGACGAAGGTTTGATGTCGATGGGGCATTTGTATAAGCCTGAAGAAATCGGCAATGGGGTGACGTTGGCTCCTGCGAAAAACTTGGGCGTGCTTTCCTTTGAAATCATGGAAAGAGAAGGCAAAGAATATGCCTATATTATGCACACGGCTGGCTTGCTTCGCTTTACGACCGATTGTACGCAAAACAACTGGAAGGTAGAATACGATAAGAAGTATCCTGCAGAATACGAAAAGCAGTATGCAGCGGCGATTGAAGAAAAAGTGACGGAAGAAGGCATGACGGAAGCGGACGCAAAGGCTGCCGTGGATGCTAACCTTAACTCTGTAAAGAAAGCGACAAACAAAGCGCTTGTAAAAGAGCTTGGATTGATATCATACAATGCATCGACAGGGGATATCGAGGTTCCTTATGATAAGTTTGAGAAGGAACTTTACAACAACTACCCTGCGGATGGCGTTTCTTATCGCGGTGTAGGCTACTTTGAAGAAAAGCAAAGATATTATATGGTAACCAACGATTTTACCGTAATTACCGCTGACGCAAATCAGACGTTTAGGGATGACCTTATTGGTTTGGTAGAATTTAAGCATGAAAATACGAATATTGTATTGCCCAAACGCCCTGAGGTTGAGGGAAGTGCAATGTTCTACAATAGAGATTTAAACGTAGGCTACGTTCTTTATACGGACGATAGCAGCGTTTCGCGTATTGATTTTAATACGATGAAAATTGATTTCACCGCAACAATGGATTTCAACATTAAGTCCTTGTTGCAGGGGGAAAGCGGCAACCGTATCTATTATATGTACCTGAACCCTCACGAAGCGGAGGCTGGTACGTTTATTGTGCGTACGGCAACGACGAGAGGCAGAGCAAGTCAAACCTTGTTGGAAACTTTGTTGACTGTGGCGATTGTAATTGCGGTTTGCGCGGCGATTGTATTGCTTTTCGCGCTCCTTTGTTGGTTTAAACAAGGATTCTCTGAAAAGTTTATCGACGTAATGCAAGGCTTTAAGAAAAATTGGGCAATTTATGCAATTATCGCGGCGACGATGGTGTTGGTTGCAATGTTCTGTTTCTATCCTGCAATCGGTTCGATTAGTCTTTCCTTCTTCGATTACACGCAGGAATCACCTGCAAAATTATGGAACGATTTTGCGCATTACAAACACATTTTCACGACGCAAGGCGCGCTTGGGGAATTTGGTAATATGTTCCTCTTCCTGGCGAGTGATATCTTTACGGCATTGTTGCCTCCGCTTGTGTTTGCATTCTTCTTGACGATTATGCGCAATAAACACTATTCTGCGATTACGAGAACTTTACTTTTCATTCCCGGTATTATCCCTGGTATCGCGACGACCTTGATTTGGAAGACGGGTATCTACGGTGAATATGGTGTTATCAATGCGTTGATTAAGATGTTCAATGGGGAATCGGTTAAGTTCTTGACGCAAACGAGTACGGCAAAATGGTCGTTGATTTTGATGGGCTTCCCGTTTGTAGGGTCGTACCTCATTTTCTACGGCGCAATGATGAACGTCCCCGACAGCTATTACGAAGCTGCTGAAATGGACGGTATTACGGTTATTAAGCGTTTTGTCTTCATTGACGTTCCTTTGATTTTTGCGCAGATTAAATACGTATTAATTATGACGTTTATTGCATCGGTGCAAAACTTCGGTAGAACGTACATGACGACAGGTGGCTCGTGGGGGACTATGACGCCCGTTCATACAATGTATGATAACGTGGTAAGAGGTAACTACGGGCGTGCGTCCGCGTACGCGACAGTATTGTTTATATTCTTGTTCTTCGCAACAATGCTGAATATGCGTATGTCGACAAAGGATAATCAGGTGGCGTAATATGAAATCGGTAGCATTAAAAAGATCCGACAGACTGCAAACCCAGATCGTAGTTGTATCGTGGGTAACAGTTTGTACAATATTCTGTTTGATTCCTTTGTTTATTACGGCGATCAACGCCTTTAAATCGAACTTGGAAATCGAAACCAGTATTTTCGCATTTCCTGTGTTTGGCTCGATTGGCGAAAATATATCCAAAAACTTTAGATTGGCATGGGAAGGGATTAAGGCTCCGTTTATCCGTAGCATCATCATTCCGTTCATCGGTACGTTTTTAGATTGCGTTTTGGGTTCGATTTTGGCGTATATTTTTACGTATAAAGAATTCCATTTTAAAGAAACCATCTTCTTTACGTACATTTCGGTAATGCTGTTGCCCTCGATCATGGGTATGCCTATTTTGGTACCTTTCATGAGAAACACCTTAGGCTTGGGTGATACTTACGTAGGTTACTTGTTGCCCAACCTTGCGGGCGGTCAAATCGGTGGTTTGTTCTTGTTTAGAACCTTCTTTGGTCAACAGCCCAAATCGATTTATGAAAGTGCGCAAATCGAAGGTGCGACGGACGTGGATATTTATTGCAAGTTGACCGTGCCTTTGGCTTTGCCCATCATTTTGTATAAGATGGTAGGTACGTTTGGCGGCTTGTACAACGATTACTTGTGGCCCAGCTTGATCATGGACAGTAAAATGACCTTGATGCCTATTATGCTTTCTATGCAACAGAAATTTACGGCAGGTATCGGTACGGGTAAGGAAAACGGCGCAATGTACGCAATGTATATTATTTCCAGTATTCCTTTGATTTTCACGTCGGTTATTAGTATGAAATTCTTCAGCAGCGGTGACTTTGCAGCGGGGATAAAGCTTTGATTAAGGACGAATTATACGAGCAGAGCGCAGATGCGCCCGACTATATTTACTTTCAAGAATTCCCAGACATGGATGCCGTCGGCTACCGCTTTGCGGGGCTGCACGTGCATCAAAGTCTGGAGGTGTTGATTGTCTATAAAGGCTGTATGCGGTGTATGGTAAATAACCACACGGAAGAAATTTCGGCGGGTAGTATTTTTATCGTAAATAGCTATGATACACACCATTACGAATATGTTGGCAATGCAGCTGCGTATATTTTGGTTATTAGTAAAGATTTTTTCGCACATATCTTAAGAGAGGATACAGAATTTAACAACTTCCTCCATCCAACCGCTGCGGTATGGGAGGAAATGATGGCCCATATTAAAGGGGCGTATGACAAAGCGAGGGGATTTAACGTCCTGCAAAAGAGCGGCTTTGTCAATACCCTTATGGGAATTTTGTACGACAGTAATTTATTGCGAAAAAAAGAAAAAAATGCAAACAAAGAATTTTTCATCAAGGTCAGCGATTATATTGCTGCGCATTTCGCAGAAGATTTGCGTTTGCCGACCCTGGCGAAGGAATTTGGCTACAGTGAAAATTACTTTTCCGCGCTTTTCAATAAGACCGCTGGGACAAATTTGAACGAATATGTCAACGGCGTGCGCATTAAAAAAGTGGTGGAAATGCGTAAAGTTTGGGAAAAGAGATACACCTTAAAGGAAATTGTTACGCGCTGCGGATTTAACAGTATGGAAACATATTACCGCGTGTTGAAGAAACACAAAGCTAGCAATGAAAATCGTGGTTTCAAGGTAATAGAAAATGATGAATTGAAGAAAAATTCGAATAAAAGTGTAGGTATGAAAATGAAAAAATTATGGACGGCAATTGTAGGTTATGGTAATAGAGGGCAGGTCTATGCTGATTATAGCTTGGATTGTCCTAATGAGCTGGGTATTGCGGCAATTATTGACCCTAATCCCTTTAAGTTGGCAGAGGCGAAAAAGCGTTATAACCTCACTGACGAGCAACTGTTTACGACGTATGAAGATTTCGAAGCAAAAAATATTGCATGCGACTTCGTTGTAAACGCAACGATGGACCAGCTTCACTACGAAACAGCAATGAAAATTTTGGCTGGCAAGCATGATATGTTGATGGAAAAACCCATTGTTCCCAACGCAAAGGAATTGATGGATATCAAAACGCTTGCTGATAAAAATGGTTGTCAAGTGTTCATTTGTCACGTATTGCGCTATACGCCGTACTATCGTACGATTAAGAAATTGATTCTTAGCGGTGTAATCGGCGACATCATGACGATGGAAATGAACGAACACGTTTGTATCGCGCATTATTTGACGGCGTTTGCCCGTGGTAAATGGAATAGCGAAGAAAAATGTGGCTCTGGGTTCCTTCTTGCAAAATGCTGTCACGATTTGGACTTGGTTTGCTGGTTGAACAATGCAACGCAACCCAGCCAAATCTTTAGTATGGGTACCCGTTCACAATTTATCAAGGAAAATAAACCTGAAGGCGCAACGGAATATTGCTATCAATGTAAGCATGAAAGAGATTGTCAATATTCGGCAATTAAATACCATCTTGATACGGACGCAATGCCGTTCCTTGTATGGGATAGCATGAATAAACCCTTCGACGAAATTACCAAAGAAGAAAAGATGGAATTCTTGAAGACGAACACCTATGGTAAGTGTGCGTACGACAACCTTGGCGATCTTGTAGATAGACAAAACGTTATGGTGCAATTCAAAAACGGTTCCACCTGTTCCTTCACTTTGGTTGGCGGTGCAACGAAAGCGGATAGATATATCCACTTGGTTGGTACCATGGGTGAAATCGAAGGTAAGTTGGAAGAAAATAAATTTGTGATCCGTAAATACATTGACGGCTCTTACTCTGGTACAGTAGAAGAAGTAAGCGTTGAAAATGAAATTATTAACAATGCAAAACACGGCGGACACAGCGGCGGCGACTTTGCAATTATGCATGACTTGATTGCTTACTTGAACGGCGATCAATCCTCTGTTTCCATCACGAAGTTGGATGATTCCATTAATGGTCATTTGTGTATTTTTGCGGCAGAAGCATCTAGGAAGAGCGGACAGTTGGTGTCGGTAGATTCCTTGAGAAAATAAGAATAAGGAGAAAAGATAATGAGAAAATGGCTTAAGACGTCAATGCTTTTTGCATTGAGCCTTACGATGTTTGCTGGGTGTGCGTTGCCTGGCATAGGTACAACCAACAATCAAGAAAGTGCTAGCGTTGAAACGAATAATGATTATTATACCGTACATTTCGACCTTTGCACGAACTATAAGACGAACGTTATTGACGATCAAGAGGTTGAGCCTGGCGACGTGGCAACCAAACCTGCTGTTGCAGTTTTAGGTGATAATCCCGAACGTTTAGAGGTTCAG
>JAFVQP010000206.1 GCA_017504735.1 Clostridia bacterium
GTTCGTCCGTACCAAGCCCTGCGCAAATGGCTTCTAAATTCCAATATACGTAACCATAATCGGCAATGGTACCCGTTGCTTCATTAATCCCCGAAACAAAACGACCTGTGGTGGGATTCCAAAATCCGCCAACGTTATCATATTCGCCGTTTTCTTGTAATTGCGGTTGTACAGCTTTTTCCATGTTCTGTTTCACCGTATCTGCAAGTGCTGTTAACGTTTCCGCCGTGTAATTGTATTCCACCTCGGGTGCTTGGAACATCAATCGGTTACGAATCACGGATTCTTCTGTGATAGTGATATCCGCATCCACAATCCTTTGTTCAAGATCTGCCATCGCAAGCAACGCTTGATAGAAATATATATTTGCTTCAAAGGATTTTTTCGAGGATACCGTTAAATCCCAATATCCGTTACCGACACCATTTACCGTGTCAAAATTATAATTTCCGTTTTCTTTCTTATACATACCGATACCGTTATGACCATACATATAAGAAATATCTAACAAGCCTTTTTCGCCCTCTAAAACGTGCGTTAAGAACAGAATTGCTCTTCTTGCCTTAGGCATGAGTTTCTCTAATACGCTCATATCGTTGGTGTATCTAACGTAATTGTACAAGGAAAGTATCCATTGATAGGTAGCATTAGACTGTCTTGTATCGTACTGACAACGAATATAATCGATTTGTCCACTCTTTACTGTAAGTTTTTCTCCTTCTTTCGGTCTAAACTCCAAACCGATTTTCGTAATAACCTGTTTATCCCAGTTTTCCGCCAGATACATTTCAAGATAACATCTGTCCGTATAGTTAGAAAAACTGTCGTTTATCGTCGTCGCTACGTCATTATGCGCTATGCTATACCACTGATCGCCGCCTTCCGCTGTTTGCCAAATCACGTAATAATCATCCATGTTATAGCCTTTGAAATCAAGCGCAAGCTCTATAAACGGAGAATATTCGCTCATTACGCCGCCAGCTCTTTCCAGCTCAGCAATATCCGTCCGATAAAACCTAAAAGTCTCGTTGGTCCCTAACGTATCCGTTGCAAAATGCGCATAGCCCGTTTCCTCGTTAATTTCAAACGTGCCGCCTTCCGCAACCCATTTATCGCTTTGCCACGCTCTCAATTTATTAAATTCAAATGCCGTCGATCCCTGCGATTTTACCTTACCGAACATTGTGGGATCATCTACCGATTCATACCAAGAAGGGAAAGGCCAGCCCTGCGGTACAGCTGCGCCGCCCGCAATTTCAATGAACGAGCTTTCGCGAGAATTATGGGTGTTGTATATCATCCCCAAGCCGTCTTGATCGATGCTCGCCAAGTGGGTATATATTTTCGCCATTTTGTCTTCACCGAGTGCCGTACCTGCGGAGTTGTGCCAAGCAAGCCCCATTGTTTCCCAATTTTTCGCAAAACCTGTACCATCGCCTACAGCAAACATCCCTGTTGCATAATCGTCATAACGAAGATTGCGATGGGAAAAATCATTCAAAAAATCTGCCAACGCTCCGTCTGTTGCTTGATAATGCAATTCATACTGATTGTATTCTACAATTTTCGCATCTTTCGTGTTAAACATATCGCAGGAAGCCGCTGTCAACATTGTCGCCGCCAATAAGAAC
>JAFVQP010000207.1 GCA_017504735.1 Clostridia bacterium
CCTTCGATGGCGGAACTGAAAAAACGCCTTGTGGGTAGAGGGTCGGAGAGCGAAGAGGAGATTGAAGGCCGTCTTGCTCGCTTGGAGTATGAAGTTTCACAAAAAAGCAAATACGATTATATCATTGTCAATGATGATTTAGAAACCGCGATTGCGGAAGTATGTAAAATCATCGACGGTGAATAAATAAAACGGGCGCCGTGACAACGTATGGTGGATTTTAGCGGAAAAACGATCCATTGTGACAGCGCCATTGAAAACAAAATAAAAAGAAAATAAAAACACAAAAAGGAGTGTAAAAAATATGATTAATGAACCTTCTGTTGATGCAATGATCAGAAAACTTGGTACGGAGGAAGAACCGATTAGCCGTTACGCACTTTGCACGATTGCTGCAAAGCGTGCACGTCAAATCATCGAAACGGAAAAGAACCTTGGTATCCACGATTCGACGGGGAAAGACAAGGAATTGTTGTCTGCTTGTAAGGATATTGCAGACGGTAAAGTTATCGTTGCAAAAGACTAACGCTTTTGACTGCCTCGGGGATTTCACCGAGGCAGTTATGCGCATAGGCGGTAGTGAATTGACGGCGTTGCCGTCATGAATTGTTGCGTTTTCGTGAATGGACAGCAAAGCTGTTGTGGGACGAAAGGAGGGGCTATGATTGCGGAAGTGATCGTCGATATCGCGGCGAGTGAAACGGATAGAATATACGATTATCTCTGCGACGACAACGTGGTCGTTGGCAGCCGTGTTCGCGCGCCCTTTGGCGGTAAAACGGTACCTGGGTTTGTGATGCGGATCAAGGAAACGTCCGACCTGCCCATAGAGCGGTTGAAAAAGGTGTTTCCCACGTCGGATGAATTGCCTGCGTTGACCCCCGAATGTCTTGCGTTGGCGGAAAAGCTGACGGCGCGTTACCGCGTGCCGAAGGCGTTGACGTTGCGTCTGTTTTTACCTGCGGAAATGCGCACGGGCAAGGTACGCGAGTTGTATCGTAATTATGCAACCTTAACCGTACCCGTGGCGGAGATGAAGCTGGCAAAAACAGCGAAAAACCAGCTTGGGGCGGCGGAATTTTTGGCGGAAAACGGTAAAACCGATTGCGCCTATTTAAACACGGCGTTTCCTGGCGGCGTGGCGGCATTGGAGAAAAAGGGGTACGTGGAAATCACGAAAGAGCAACGCTTGCGCGATCCGTATAAAACGGTCAACGCGGAAAGCGTAGAACGTGTTTTGACCCCCGACCAACAGCGCGCGGTGAAGACGATTTGCGAGGATGAACGCACGGTACAGCTTTTACACGGCGTGACGGGCAGCGGTAAAACCGAGGTATATCTTACCTTGATTGCAAAATGCTTGAATGAGGGGAAAAGCTCGATTTTCCTCGTACCCGAAATTTCCTTGACGCCGCAAATGCTGTCACAGCTTCGCGCAAGGTTTGGGAAAAATGCGGCGATTTTGCACAGCGGACTGTCCGCAGGGGAACGCTTTGACGAATGGTGGCGTTTGCGTACGGGCGAGGCGAAAATTGCCATCGGCGCGCGCAGCGCAATCTTTGCGCCCTTGGAAAACCTTGGCGTTATCATTGTCGATGAGGAACACGATTCTAGCTATTCCAGCGAATCCGCACCACGCTACAATACCTTTGACGTTGCGCTTTTGCGGGCAAAGAAAAACGGGTGTAAGCTGGTTTTGGGTAGTGCAACGCCCTCGGTGGAAACCTATAAAAAGGCGCAGGAAGGGGAATTTTCGCTGATCCGCATGGATAAGCGTATCAACAAACGCCCCTTGCCCGAAATCATCATCGCGGATATGCGCCGTGAAGTGCGCCGTGGGAATAATTCCACCTTTTCAGGTGCATTGAAAGAGGAATTGGAAAAATGCCTTGCCGCGGACAAACAAGCCATTTTGTTTTTGAACCGCAGGGGCTATTCCCAAACCGTAATTTGTAAGGAATGCGGTTACGTGGCAAAATGCGAGGCGTGTGACGTTTCGTTGACCTATCACCGTGATGAAGGGTGCTTAAAGTGCCATTATTGCGGTATGAAATACAATATGCTGTCCGCTTGTCCCGATTGCGAGGGAAAGAAGCTTTCCTACGCAGGTACGGGCACGCAAAGGATTGCGGCAGAGCTTGAAAAAATGTACCCGACCGCGCGGATTTTGCGTATGGATAACGATACGACGAGCGGTAAAGAGGGGCATTATAAGATACTAAAGGCGTTTGCGGAGAAGAAGGCGGATATTTTGGTCGGTACGCAAATGATTGCCAAGGGACACGATTTCCCCGCGGTAACGCTTGTAGGGATTTTGGATGCGGATATGAGTTTGCATTTCTCCGATTATCGCAGTGGGGAACGCACCTTCCAGCTCATCACCCAGGTGGCAGGGCGCAGTGGGCGCGCGGAAGAGCAGGGGAAGGTTGTTTTGCAGACTTTTGACCCTGAAAACGAGGTTTTGCGGTTTGCGACGAGATACGATTACGAGGGATTTTACGAAAACGAGGCATCCCTTCGCGCGGCGATGGCATTTCCGCCCTATTCGAAGATTGTACGTGTCATGGTGACGGGTGAGGATGATAAAAAGTGCATTGAAGCCCTGCGTGAAGTGTACGTGGAGCTGGAACGGCTTTACACGGAAAACCCTGACAAGTTTTTGTTCTTCAACAAGATGCGTGCGCCGATTAAGCGGATACAAAACAAGTTCCGTTATCAGGTATTGTTGCGGTTGTCGGACACGTCGATTTTACCGCAAATATACGATGCCTGCGCGGCGGCGAGAAACCGTGACGCGTTGGTGAGTGTGGAAGAAAACCCGACGAATTTGAGCTAAACGAGGCGGTTTAGCGGTGAATTGACGGCAGAGCCGTCGTGAATTGCGCCGTTGGCGCATGAATTGAAAACTTCGTTTTCGTGAATTGACAGCTACGCTGTCGTTGTGGTAAATATTAGCAATAACGCAAACCAAAGGTTTGCAATTCACGGAGCGTTAGCGAGAATTTACGAACGCTACGTGTTCAATTCACGCCGTAAGGCAATTCACTTTTACAATGTAAAAACAACAAAGGAGACTAGATAAAAATGGCAATACGTAGTGTTGTACAGGTCGGTGACGACGTTTTAAGACAAAAATGCTTTCCCGTAGAGGAATTTGACGAAAAGCTTTGGGCACTTCTCGATGATATGAAAGATACCGTCAAAAAGGAGCAGGGCGCAGGGCTTGCCGCTCCCCAGGTGGGGGTACTCCGCCGTCTTGCAGTTGTCGATGTGGAAGAAGGGTATTTCGAACTCATCAACCCTGTCATTTTACAAGCAAAAGGGGAACAATCGGGTTGGGAAGGCTGTCTTTCTGTCCGTGGCAAGAGCGGTATCGTCTCCCGTCCTATGAAGGTAACGGTTAGCTATCAAGACCGCAATGGGGATAAGTACCTTTTGAAAGCAAAAGGCTTTTTCGCCCGTGCGCTTTGTCATGAAATAGACCATTTGGATGGGGTGTTGTACATCGATAAAGCCACTCACCTCGAGAAAAACTAAGTTTTTCGCTTTGCGAAAAGTGAAGTTTGCAGGCAAGTGAAGTTGCGCCTATGGCGCAGTGAAGTTTGTCCTGCGGACAAGTTGTGGCAGTGATTTATACAGCAAGCGTTTTGGAGGACTGACATGAAGGAATCGGAGGTGCGTAGTCGCGCAAGACAATTCGCGATTGATGTTATTGAGATTTGTAAAGGGCTTGATACGAGGGGTGGCAACGGTGTTTTGATAAACCAACTTGTACGAAGTGCAACCTCAATCGGCGCAAATATTCACGAGGCAAATTATGCGGCGAGTAGAGCGGATTTTGCGAATAAGTTGCAAATCGCCTTAAAAGAATGTTACGAAACCGAGTATTGGGTCGATTTAATGGAAGCCGTTGGTTGTATTACCGAGGATTATAAAAGCCAACTCTTACAAGAGAGCGGTGTTATTAGAAGAATGTTGGTGAAGTCTATCAACACAGTGAAAGAAGGATAGCTGGTAAAAAGTTGTGGCTGATATTGATAAGAGCCATAACTTGCCCAAAGGGCAAACTTCACTGGCGTAGCCAACTTCACTGTGGTAACGCCACAACTTCACTTTCCGCTTTGCGGAAAACTTCACCTTTTAAGCACATTGAGGTTAAAAAATTATGAAAATTCTATTTGCAGGTACGCCCGATTTTGCCGTGGCGCCTTTGAAAAAATTAAAAGAAAATGGGTTCGACATCGTAGGGGTTATTACGCAAATCGATAAACCCCAGGGTAGAAAGGGCATCTTGACCCCTCCCCCTGTGAAAACGGTGGCAGAGGCGCTGGGTATTCCTGTACTTCAACCTGGAAAAATCCGCGACGAAGTCGATGCAATCCGTGCCTTTGGCGCCGATCTTCTCGTTACCTGCGCATATGGGCAAATTTTAACCCAAGCTGTCCTCGACAGCTTTCCTCTTGGCACGTGGAATATTCACGCAGGCTTATTGCCCAAATACCGTGGCGCTTCGCCCATTCAAAGCTGTATCTTAAACGGTGAAAAGACCACGGGCGTTTCCATCATGAAGACGGAGCTTGGGCTTGATTGCGGTGACGTTTTGTGCGTAGAAGAAACGGAAATCACCCCTACGGAGACGTATGGGGAGCTTTCCGACCGTTTGTCCATCATCGGCGCGGAGCTTATTGTGAAAGGGTTGCGTATGCTGGAAAGCGGAGATTATACCCTTACCCCTCAAAGCGAAGAAGGGGTGGGTGTAGTGCGTAAAATCAACAAGGAGCACGCGAAAATTTCCTTTGAGAAAACGGCGCAGGAAATTATTGATTTGGCGCGCGGTATGAACCCTGCGCCCATCGCTTACACCTTGTTAAACGGTGAAAAAGTCAACGTTTACCGTGTGGAAAAGGCGGTTTTGACTGAGGAAGAGAGCCTTGCCTTGGAAAATGCCGTGATGGGGGAAGTGCTTTCCGACAAGCCCAAGCGCGGGCTTTTGGTAAAATGCGCGGACGGGGCTGTGAAGCTTCTTGAAGTGCAGGCGGCAGGCGGGAAGCGCATCTCGGGCGGGGATTTCCTCAACGGCAGAAAGGCGCAAAAGGGACAGGTGTTTACATGTTAAGCAATCCCGTTTACGATCCTTTTCAAATTCTAACCCGCGTCTATTCGGACGGGGCGCACGTTAAGCAGGCGATTACCGACACGTACATTGAAGAACAATACCGCGCACGTACCGTAAAAATCGTGTACGGTGTGTTGGAAAACGACGGATATTTTGATTTTTGTATCAAACATTACGCCCCCAAAGTGCCCAAGCTTGCCGTGCGGATTTTGTTGAAAATTTCCCTTTATATGCTCCTTTTTATGGACAAAAAGCGTTACATGGTGACCGATTGTGCGGTGAGTCTTTGTAAAAAGCTTGGGAAAAGCGGCGTCAGCGGGTTTGTAAACGCATTTTTACGCCGTTTTGACAAGGCGGCGGTGGATAATGCGCTCCCTCAAGGCGTGGAAGGGGATGCCATCCGCTGTTCTTACCCCGTATTTGCCTATAAAATGCTGAAAAAAGAGTATGGGGAACGGGCGAGTGCGATTGCAACGGCAAAATCGGCAGGGGTGTCCGTTCGCTTTGAACGAAATGCGGAAAAATACACCGAAAAACAGCACCTTAAAACGCCGTTTGAGGGGAATTATATCTTTGAAAGCTTTGTGCGTGACGAGGGATTCGACGAGGGGGATTACACCTTTCAATCGGTGGGCAGTATCGCCATTTGCGATTGCGTTTCCTCTTGTGAAAGCCTGTTAGACAGCTGTGCGGCGCCCGGCGGTAAGTCGGTTTTACTCGCGAAAAAGTGCAAAGAAGTGACTTCGTTTGAGTTGCACGCGCATCGCGTGGAGCTGATTCGACAATACAAGGAGCGTATGGGGGTAACGAACGTGACGGAGCGGCAAATGGACAGCGCGGTGTTCGACCCTCAATATGAAGAAAAATTTGACGGGGTGCTTTGTGATGTGCCCTGCTAGGGGTTTGGTACGATTAGCGAAAACCCTGATATTAAACTGTTTAGAAAGCCTGAGGATTTTCCCTCGCTTAATAAGCTGCAAGGGGAAATTTTATCCAACGTATCCAGGTACGTGAAAAGGGGCGGGGCGTTGTATTATTCCACCTGCTCGCTGTTCGAATGTGAAAACGATCGGGTGGTGTCGGCGTTTTTGAAGGCGCACCCCGAATTTAGCGTAGCGGAGCTTGACAGCCCCTTGGCGCACGATAAGAAAAAGCACGGCTTGCAATTTTTACCCGATACCGCTTATGGGGCAGGCTTTTACGTGTGTAAGCTGGTGAAGGCATAGGTGATATGATGAAGAAAAATTTTACAAGACCTTTCCTATGCGGAGTTGGAAGCGTTGGTGTTGGAGCTTGGCGAGAAAAAGTTCCGCGCGAAACAGCTTTACGAAGGTTTGATGCAGGGGAAGACGATTGAGGGGATTACCTCTCTTTCCAAGCCGTTCAAGGCGCGCTTGCTTGAAGAATATGAAAACGAACCCGTACGTATCAAGGAAAAATACCTTTCTTTAGACGGTACGGAGAAGTTTTTGTTTGAATATGCCGACGGCAACCTTGTCGAAGGGGTGCTGATGAAATACAAATACGGCTACACGCAATGCATTTCTACGCAGGTAGGTTGCCGTATGGGGTGTAAGTTTTGCGCTTCTACCCTTGGCGGATTGATACGAAACCTAACGGCAGGGGAAATTTTGGCGCAAATCCTTGTGGTGAATGCTTTGCATAAAAATGACGTTGTGGGGCAGGGCAAGGAAGCGCGCGCCGTCACCAACGTAGTGCTGATGGGCAGTGGGGAGCCGCTGGATAACTACGACGAGGTGTTGAAATTTTTACGCAACGTCACCGCGGAAGGGGGCTTGTGTATCAGCGCGAGAAACATTTCCCTTTCCACCTGCGGGATCGTACCGAAAATGTATAAATTGGCGGACGAGGGGATTTCGCTCAATTTGACCGTATCCCTGCATGCAACGGACGATGAATCGCGCGCGAGGACGATGCCTGTTGCAAAGGCGTATAAAATCAGCGAAATTTTGAAAGCGTGCGAGTATTATTTTAAGAAAACGGGCAGAAGATATTATTTTGAATATACCTTGATTGAAGGTGAAAATTGCGACGAGGAACATGCGCGCGCGCTTGTCGATTTGCTCAAGGGTAAGCCCTGCCACGTGAACCTTATCCGCTTAAACGAAGTGAAAGAACGTACCTTGAAAGCCCTTGGGGATAAAGAAGCTTATCGGTTTTTGGGGTATCTTGAAAAGGGCGGTTTGTCCGCGACTTTGCGCCGTCAAATCGGTGTGGATATTGGGGGTGCGTGCGGACAATTACGCGCGAGTTATTTGGAAGGAGATACGCCGAAGGCGTAGTGAAGTTGCAACCTGCGGTTGCAGTGAAGTTCTTGTAGAGTGAAGTTTTTCGCTCCGCTCAAAGTGAAGTTTTTTGCGTTCCGCAAAAAGTTGTGGTAAATATTAGCAATAAATTAGCCTGCCCCTGTTGCAGGGGGAGGGGGACCACGTGAGTGGTGGAGGGGATAACAATCCCTCAGTCACTTTGTGACAGCTCCCTTTGCACAAGGGAGCCAAATAAAAGGAGGAAAATACATATGAAAAAGCGTTGGCTTAGCGTTTTGGCGTTGACGTTGACAGCGGTGGGCTGTTGCGCCCTTGGCGCTTGTAAAGGTGGCGAGCAAGGAGCAAAAGGTGATAAGGGTGACCAAGGTATCCAAGGGGAACAGGGTATTCAGGGTGAACAAGGGATACAAGGTATTCAAGGCGAGCAAGGGGAAGCAGGTAAATCCGCTTACCAAATTTGGCTAGATAACGGTTATACGGGTACGGAAGCTGACTTCCTTGCATGGTTGCAGGGGGATGGATCTGCGGAATATGGAGAAAGTCTTCGTTTCCAAAAAATTTCAGGCAAGGAAGAATACCGCGTAATGGGTATGGGTACGGTATCTTCGTTGGATATCGTTATCCCTGCCACCTATCGCGGCTTGCCTGTAACGGAAATTGGTCAATATGCATTTAAAGATGAAACATATATAGAAAGCATGGAAATCCCTGATAGTATAACGACGATTGGTAATTCTGCGTTCGAAGATTGCAGTAGCTTGACGAGCGTGGAAATCCCTGACAGCGTGACTTCGATTGGTTATGATGCGTTCTATGATTGCAGTAGCTTGACGACGGTATATTATAAAGGCACGGCAAGCGATTGGAGTAATATGTCGATTGGTAGTAATAACTCTAAATTAACCTCTGCGACGAGATATTACTACGATGAGAGTGAAAGCGTGGAGATGTGGTGGCACTACGATGCGCAGGGTAACATTGTTACCTGCGCGTAGTGAATTGACGACTACGTCGTCGTGAATTGCGCCGTTGGCGCATGAATTGAAAACTTCGTTTTCGTGAATTGCAACGCTGTGCGTTGCGTTGTGGCTAGGATTATGACTTATGTATGGCTTCTCCAGTGGGAGAAGCTGTCGTGAGTCCGAAGTGGAACGAGGTGAGCGACTGATGAGGTGTGTTGAACGGACTACTCATCCGTCCTTCAGTTCGCCAAAGGCTTCACCTTCAGGTTCTCGCGTAATGTAATGTGAGCATTACGCTCGGTCACCGCAAACGCGAACTTATGCGTTTGCGCATCTCGTCCCTAAAAAGCATTGTTAATGCTTTTATTAACGGGTAACTCGTCCTTCTCTCGCAAGAGAAGGCATTGTTAAGGAATGCAATAACGCAAACCAAAGGTTTGCAATTCACGGAGCGTTAGCGAGAATTCACGAATGCTGTGCGTTCAATTCACGCCACGCAAGTGGCAATTCACAAAATTCATCAAAGAGGAATTTATTATGAAAAAAGTACAAATCGCTCCGTCGATTTTGTCGGCGGATTTCAGTAAAATGGGTGAGGAAATTCTTTCCCTTGAAAAATCGGGCGCGGATATGGTGCATTGTGACGTGATGGACGGCGTGTTTGTCAACAATATCACCTTCGGCATCAAAATGATAGAGGATATCCGTAAAGTGACTTCGCTCCCTTTGGATTGTCACCTTATGATTGTCAACCCTGAAAAGTACGTAGAACGCTTTGCAAAGGCAGGGGCGGATTATATCACCGTACATTACGAGGCGTGCAAGGACAAGCTCAAAGAGGTACTTACCCTGATCAAATCGACAGGGGTAAAGTGCGGTGCGGTGATCAGCCCCGACACCCCTGTGGCGTGCATAAAAGACGTTTTACCCCTTTGCGATATGGTGTTGGTGATGAGTGTATATCCTGGTTTTGGCGGTCAGAAGTTTATCCCTGCAGCTTTGGATAAATTGCGTGAGCTTCGCGCGCTGATTGATGAAAGCGGTAAGGACATTTTACTGCAAATTGACGGCGGAGTAAACGAAAGCAACGTAGAAGAAATCAAGTGCGCTGGTGCGGACGTTATCGTCGCAGGAAATGCGGTGTTTAAGGCGGAAAACCGCGTAGAAATGATTAAGAAATTGAAGGCGTAATATGCAAAACGTGAGAAGAAAAATAGACTTTACGAGCGGTAGAGTCTTTATGAAAATTGTATGGTTTGTCTTGCCGATTGTGGCGACCAACCTTTTGCAGATGTTTTACAATGCGGCGGACATGATGGTCGTGAGCCTTTCCTCGGAAGAGAATGCGGTAGGGGCGATTGGGACAACGTTGGCGTTTATCAACCTTGTTGTCAATTTCTTCATCGGGTTTTCGGTAGGCGCAAACGTCGTCGTTGCCCGTGAAATCGGCGCAGGGGACAAACAGCGTGTGCAAAACGCTGTACATACCTCGTTGATTCTTGCGGCGGTATCGGGCGTTGTGGGTGGCGGCATCGGTTTGCTGATTTCCCGTCCCGTTTTGACCTTGATGGGCAATCAAGGCAACTTGTTGGATTTGGCGGTAAGATATACCTACTTTTACTTTTTAGGCGTACCGTTTTTGGCGCTGAGCAATTACCTTATCGCAATTTTCCGTGCGAAAGGGGATGCGAAAACCCCCTTGATTGTGTTGGCTTGTACGGGGCTTTTAAACGTGGTGATGAACCTGTTTTTCGTGCTCGTTTGCGGTCTGTCGGTGGAAGGGGTTGCCATGGCAACCGCAATGGCAAACATGGCTTCGATGATGATTTTACTGTGGAAATTAAGCCGTGCAAAGGACGATACCGTTTTCTCTTGGAAACGCCTGAAAATGCGTAAGGAAGCCTTAATGGACATCGCCGTAAACGGTTTGCCCGCAGGCATACAAAGCGCATTGTTCTCGTTGTCGAACATGCTCATACAATCGTCCATTGTAACGGTAAACAACAACGCTTGTCCCCCCAACACCTCGTATGCGCCCATCGTCAACGGCAACGCGGCGGCAGGGAATATCGATGCATTCATTTATACGGCTATGAACGCCGTATATCAAGGCTCTATCACCTTTACCAGCCAAAATATCGGCGCAAAAAAGCCCCAAAGGGTAAGACGGATTATGTATTCCTGCTTTGGGATTTCCGCCATCATTGGGGTGATTATGTCGAGTTTGGTGCTCATCCTGCACAAGCCGTTATTGAGTTTGTACGGTATCGTACCAGGCGAAGAAGGGAGCCTGCAAGCCTTGGCGTTTGAGGCGGCGTTGGTGCGCTTTAAGTTGGTTGCTGCGCCTTATTTCCTGTGCGGATTGATGGAAGTATGTACAGGTGTGTTGCGCGGATTGGGGAAATCCATCACTTCTACCATGATTTCTTTGATTGGTGCGTGCCTGCTTCGTGTCGTGTGGCTGTGGACGGTGTTCCCCGTTTCACAAACCTTAGAAACGATTTTCGTGTCCTACCCGCTTACGTGGATTGTGACAAATATCGTGGCGTTTCTTGTGATACATTTTGCCTTGCGAAAGATTTTGCGGGAGCATAGAGAAAATGCCGAGCAAGATAAAGTGGAAGTTACTACAATATAATATATACGCGCGTATAAAGAAAAGCCGTCCCGAAGAGGGGCGGCTTTTTCGGTGAGTGAATTCACGACGATGCAATCGTCAATTCACGTTCTAATCATACGCGATGGCATATTTCATAGTAGAATTATACTAAATATCCGATATATTCCATTGCATCGTCGGGGTTTCCACAAATCCAGTTCGGGGCGGTACTGGCGGTTAAGGCAGGAATATTATCCACAGGGGTGGCATCGCCATCGATGGGGGATAACGTCCTAACGCTATTTTCCGTAACGACAACGTAATCTGCCCAGCCTTCCTCGTTTTCAAAAGTAACCTCGGTCAAGGCGTCGCAAAAAGTAAATGCGTATTTTGCTATCACTTTTAATGTGGAAGGGAAATGAACCGTCGTTAAATTTTCGCATGATTTGAAAGCGTTATGACCGATACATTCTAAACCTTCGTTTAAGATGACTTCTTTCAGGCTTCTACAAGAAAAAAACGCGGAAGGGGCAATTACTTTTACGCTGGAAGGAATGGTAATGCTCTCTATGCCTGTATTGGCAAATGCGCCGTGGGGGATAAGTGTTAAATCGGACGGCAATTGTACTTCTTTCAAAGCGGTACAGCTTTTAAAAGATTCATTGCCGAGCTGTACCCCGTCAGGGATAACCACTTTTTCAAGATTTTTTTGACCTTTAAAGGCGTAGTTGCAAATTTGCGTTGTTTTATCGGGAAGAACCAACTCGGTATGTTCGGGCATGTTTCCTGCGTAGGTATATAAAATGCTATCGTTAAAATATACCAAGCCGTTTTGAGCCGCAAGCCAAGCGGTATCGGCAAAGGTCTCTTCCCCGATAAATTCTATATTTTTCGACATAGTGATTTTTGTAAGGTTTTCCCTGCCTTGAAATGCGCTTCTTTCGATATGCGTAACGGAATCGGGGATAACGATTTCGGTGAGATTGGAAGAGATGTGATATCTTGGTCCATACGAGACGGTTTTGCATTGAAATGCGAGTCTATCAATACGTTCTAATCCTTCAGGGAGAATGATTTCTTCCAACCCAGTATTCTCAAAACAAGCGAGGGGGATTTCTTTTACGCCCTCAGGGATAACGATGCGTTTCAAATTCATATTATCGGCAAATGAACGTTGACCGAGCTTATTTACGGTTGTAGGAAGGACAATTTCCGTTAAGTAAACAATCGCCACAAATGCAGTGTTCTCGATAGAGCGTAGAAAAGCAGGTAATTTTATCCCCGTCGTTATATAATTGCAATCTTGATCTAAAAGGATACTGGTGGCAATTTGATCATCGGGATTTCCTAATGTGAAGCCGTGATGAGCAATGCGTACAACGGGATACCCGTCGAAATAATCGGGGATGGATACGAAGCCCTCTAAGTTTGCCGTTCCTTTTGCCACCTCGTAGCCGCTTCCGTCTTCTAAAAAGGTATATTCAAAGCCTTCCTTGTCAAAGCCGTGTTCTATGGGTGCTTCTAAGGTGAAGGCAGAGGTCGCCCAAGAGGAATCTTCATAGGTTTTTCCATCGCCCCCCGCCATCAGCTTTAAATGAAACTCTCCTTCTTTGGCGATTGTATATAATTCAAGGCGAGGTTCGGTCACCGTATATTCTTTTCCGTTGATAAGAAGGATATATTCGCTGGCGTTTTCTACCGCATCCCAAGTAAGTACTCGATTTTCCATTTTTATGTTGCTGGGGGTATCTAACGCTTGCAAATCTTTTTTACAAGAAGAAAGCCCCAAACAACCTGCAACAACAAATATCGCAGATAAAACGGTGAGTAAAACTTTCTTTTTCATCAGATTACCTCTTTAAATATAAGAATAAAGCAAATTGCGTACATCGGTGGACTCGTCCACTTCGTATCCGTACATAGAGGCTAAATCAAATTCATTGATGCAACGAAGTCCAGGATTGCTATATGTAATCGGGCTTCCTTCCATAACAAAACATTCTTTAAGTAAGCCGCTGTTTTGTAAGCCCATTAATTCATTATAAAAATCACTGTCCATAGCCCAACAGCCAAAGGCGTAGGTAGGTATATTTTCTTTGGGCGTGTCTGAGTATGTCATTAAGTCAATATACGAGCTTCCACCTGCGTGTTTAAGAATATAGGCATAAGGGGGAGCGCTTGAGTTGCTAAAATCAAAGGGACCCATAAGCTTATCGAAGAACATTGTCGCAAAAGGACAGTTTTGTATGGATTCATCCTCATAACATACGTATCCGTCAGTAATAAAATTACCGTCTATAAGTATTTGTACGTCTTCTTCTAGTGTATCGGTATCCATTATATACCATAAAACAGTGGTGAGAAATGCGTCGAATCTTCCTAAGTCACTTTCATAATGTTCGTCTATATCAAGACCACTTGCGTTAAATTCATGGAATTCTGCCGTCACTAAAATCACAGTGCAATCATTATCCTTTAAGCTGCCCACCAAGGTGCCTAACGCCGAGGGGATAAGGGTTTTAAAATCGAGTACGACGATACAGTCGGAAATATTGGAAAAATATCCGCTGTTTACTAAAGCTGAAAATTCGACGTCACTAACGGGCTGTCGGTCGAGAAGAACCGTAAGGTCGGGACCAGTAGCAGTACCTACAGAGTCGTCCGTGAGAGAAGGGTATAAATCACAAAAGTAGTAAATGCAATTTTGCCCTATGTAGTCGCTGTGAGCTGCTGCCGCTTTCTTTGGATTTACTGCACCAAAAGAGAAAAAACAGGTCAAAAACATCAAACATCCTATTAAAATTGATAATCCTTTTTTCTTTTCCATAATATTACCTCCTTGTATGGAATTGATTTATTATCGAATATTTCGATGGAAGCATTATATCATATTCAAAAAGCTGTGTCAAGCGTTGCGTTGTAAAAAGTTTTACACAATTTTATTATATGGGAAGGAAGAGGGGGGGTGAAGTTTTGCGCCTGATGGCGCGTGAATTCTCGCTGACGCTCCGTGAATTGCGCCTGATGGCGCGTGAATTCTCGCTGACACTCCGTGAATTGCAACGCTTTGCGTTGCGTTGTTGCTGATATTTACCACAACGACAGCGAAGCAGACAATGTAGTGAATGCGCGACACTATCTGCCCTAAAACGTACGCAAAGACACCTTACTGCGTCCAACGTCAGGTTGGCAATTCACCCCATGGCTTGAGTGGTGGGGGAGATGAAAAATTTATAAAGTAAAAAACCGATTTTCGCAATGAAAATCGGTTTTAATACCTTGTTAAATTGAATAGAATTATTCAGCGTCCGCTTTTTTAAGGGTTCTGATGCATCTAGCGCAAACGTAGCCGTTCGTTTCCTTGCCGT
Organism: Clostridia bacterium; assembly: GCA_017504735.1. Next base: position 14,334 of record JAFVQP010000207.1, read on the forward strand.
CTTCAACGTAGGAAATTTTCTGTACGTTTACCTTGAAAGTTCTTCTCGTTTTACGGTTAGAGTGGCTTACGTTGTTACCCGAAGCTTGACCTTTACCACAAATATTGCATACTCTGGACATATTAAACACCTCCGTTTTTCGGTTATTTTTCCTAATTTGTAATTCGTTTTCCGCACAACCTCACCCATTGAGGGGGAAAACAACATTAATAATATACCATTTCTTTGAAGAAAAAGCAATCAAAAACACAGCAAAAAAGCATAAAAAATAAAAATTTTAAGAAAAAATTGTAAAAGTACTTGCCAAACGGGTAGAAATAGTGTACAATGAAAAGGTACTTGGAGAAAGATTATGTCAGTAAATACTAATAATGCATACGGCAAAATATCCATATCCGACCTTGCAATTGCCAAGGTTGCGTCCCATACGGCAATGGAATCGTACGGGATTGTGGAGATGGTTTCCCGCCGTTTTACCGACAGCTTGTCCTTATTATTTAAAAAGGATGACGCTGGACGCGGTATCAAAGTGACAACCTCCGGTAATAGAATTTTCGTTGACGTATACGTTGTGATGAAGTACGGTGTTTCCATTAGCGCCGTTGCGGAATCCTTAAAGGAAGCGATTAAATACAAGGTGGAAGTGTTCACCGGTATGATTGTGGATACGGTCAACGTAAACGTTCTTGGGGTTAAATTATAAGGATTGCACTGCGCAGTCGGTTTCGGCGTGCGCTTTTTTGCGTGTCAAGCTTTTCCCGTACTACTCCTTTCCAGCTTGCACGCCTTACAATGTCCGCTTGGCGGATAAATAAACAAAGGTAGAAGGAGCATTTTATAATGCATAAAACAATCAACAGCAGTGATTTTAGAAATATGATTCTCGTTGGCGCGAAACAACTTGAAATCAACCGCGCCAAGGTAGATGCCCTTAACGTCTTCCCTGTACCTGACGGTGATACCGGTACAAATATGTCCCTTACGATGCAATCGTGCGTGAAGGAATTGACTGCTTGTCAATCGAGCGCGTTTCCCGAAGTTTGCGACAGCATTTCCAAGGGCGCTTTGAAAGGTGCGCGCGGTAACTCCGGCGTTATCCTTTCCCAAATTTTAAAAGGTATGTGTTCCGTTATTAAAAAAGCGGAAAAAGAGGTGGATCCGAAACTGTTTGCGAAAGCGTTTGAATCGGGCGCAAAAGTTGCTTACGGTGCCGTATCCGTACCCAAAGAAGGTACGATTTTGACCGTTATCCGCATGATGAGCGAATATGCGGTGAAAATTGCATCGAAGAAGAAAAATATCGAAACCTTCCTTGAAGACGTTATCAAAGAAGGGGATCGCGCATTGGACTTGACCCCTGAAATGTTGCCCGTTTTGAAGAAAGCAGGCGTTGTAGATAGCGGCGGCGTAGGTTTGATGGTCATTGTCAAGGGCTTCCTTTCCGCATTGACCGGGGAAGAAGTGGCTGACGCTTACACCGAAAACGTAGAAGTGGGCGGCGACGGTGATTTTGGCGACAACTCCGCCATTATGGATATGGATATCGGGGATATTCAGTTTGCTTACTGTACCGAATTCTTTATCATTAACTTGAAAAAGAGCACGACGCTTTCCGCCATCGACCGTTTGAGAGAAAAATTGATGGCAATCGGCGACAGCGTTATCTGTATCGGCGATTTGGAACTTGTAAAAGTGCACGTTCACACCAACCAGCCTGGTAAGGCGTTGACCTATGCCTTGGAACTTGGTGAGTTGGAAAGACCTAAAATTGAAAATATGTTGGAACAAAACCGTCAAATCAAGGCAAAACTTGAGGCGGAAAGAAAGGAAATGGGTATGCTTGCCATTTGTACGGGTGCAGGCCTTGCCCAAATCTTTAAGGATTTGTCGGTAGATCGTATTATTGAGGGCGGTCAAACCATGAACCCTTCCGCGGCGGATATTGCTGGTGCGGCGCAAAAGATCAACGCTGACCACATTTTCGTGTTCCCCAACAATAAAAACATTACCTTGGCGGCTGAACAGGCAAAGAATCTTGTAGAAAACAAGACTTTGCACGTTATCCCTACCAAGAACGTACCGCAGGGTTTTGCGGCGGCGCTTGAATTCTCCCCTGAAGTCAGCGCGGAAGAAAACAAGACGAACATGATCCATGCCCTTGACAACGTCAAGGTTGGTCAGGTTACCTATGCGGTTAGAAATACGACCTTGAACGGTTTCTCCATCAAGGAAGGGGACATCATCGGCTTGGACGACAAGAAGATTTTGGCAAAATCCCAATCCTTGGAAGATACGGTACTCAAATTGATTGCAAAAATGAAGGAAGAATTCCATTGCGTAATCACTTTGTATTACGGTGAAGACGTAAATGAGGCGGACGCATCGGCGCTTTGCGACGTAGTTGCTGAAAAGTACCCCGATTGCGAAGTAAGCTTCCAAAACGGCGGTCAGTCCGTTTACTACTACATCATTGCGATGGAGTAATGTCTTATGGCGGTCCTTGTGACATCGCCATGTATAAAAAGTTTAGAAAATAAGCATAGTATAAGTTAAGTGGGAAGGCGGCGGCGCTTTCCCATTTTGCGTAATGAAGGGCTGTTTAGGCGAACCGCAAGGCGGTTGGTTGCGCAAAACTTTGTTTTGCTTTTGTGGGGCTTGTTCGTGGGCGCTGCCCACACCCGCAAGAAACTGAGTTTCTTGACTTCCCATCAAGAGGGAATAGACAAAAATAGGAGAAGGTATGAAGTTATCGGCGTTGCGTTCTATCGGTGAAAAACGCGAAAAGGATTTTCAAAAGTTGGGCATTTACGAGGTGGAAGATCTCGTAAGGTTTTATCCGCGCGCGTATTTGGATTTGACGGAGCGTACTTCCCTGAAAAATGCCTACCACAACGATATGGTGTTGGTGGCGTGTCAAGTCAACCGTGTGACTCCCGTCAATTACGGCAGTAAACGGAAAATGGTCAAGGCGTTTTGTTCGCAGGACGGCTTTCCCTTTACCGTCGTATGGTTTAATCAACCCTACGTTATTCAAAAATTAAAGGCAGGGGAATACCTCTTTTACGGGCGAGTTCAAAATAAATTTGGGCAAATTTCCCTTGTCAACCCTACTTTTGAGGAGCTGGATAAAAATTACCGCTTGAAAGGGATTGTACCCATTTATCCCTTGAAGGGTGCGCTGGGGCAAAAGGTGGTGCGCGCGGCGGTGAAAGAAGCCTTGCAAAAGTGCGACTTATCCACCGTAATCCCTTGGCAAATCACGCAAAAATACGATTTACCGTCCTTGGAAAAGGCGTATTTTCAGGTGCATAATCCCACCGATATTCCCTCGAAAGATATCGCGTCGGAGCGTATTGCGCTGGAAGAATATTTCACCCTTATTTCCGCTTTTAAAATCATCAAAGGCGGTAAAGAGGACGTGCGATTGCACAATTATACCGTGAAAGCGTCCGAGGTGAAGGAATTTTCCGCTCGGTTCGGGTTTGAGTTTACCGATGGGCAAAAACAGGCGGTCAATCAAATTTTTGAGAACTTATACGCGCCTACGCGCATGAATCGTCTTGTGCAAGGTGACGTAGGCAGTGGTAAAACGGCGGTGGCGCTGTGCGGTATTTTTATGGCGGTAAAGAGTGGTTTCACAGCGGCGTATTTGTCGCCCACGGAAGTGCTTGCCGCGCAAAATTACGCGGTTTTACAAAGATATTTCCCTGATTATCGTGTGGGGTATTTGGCAGGGGGAATGTCGGCAAAGGAAAAGCGGGAAATGAAGCTTGCCTTGAAAAATGGGGAAATCGATATCCTTTGCGGTACGCATGCCATTTTCCAGGGTGACGTGGAAATCCCCAATTTGTCCTTTATTGTTTGTGACGAGCAACACCGTTTTGGCGTGGCGCAACGCAACGCTTTGGCGGAAAAGGGCGAAGGGGTGGATATGCTGGTTATGAGCGCAACCCCCATTCCTCGTACGTTATCCTTGATCTTCTACGGGGATTTGGACGTGACGACGATTGCGGACAAGCCGAAGGCGCGTCAGGAAATTTCCACAAGCATTATCCCCGAAAGCCGTTACGACGATATGCTGTCGTACGTTCAACGTGAAACGGCGGCGGGAAAACAAGCGTATTTCGTTTGCGCAAAAATCGACGACGATGAAGAGGGCGCGATTATGAGCGTGACGGAACTTTACGAGGAATTACAACAAAGGTTGCCGTCCGTCCGCTTTGCCTTATTACACGGTAGAATGAAGGATAAGGAAAAAGCGGAAATTATGACAGCGTTTAAGGCGCGCGAGTACGATTGCCTCGTTTCGACAACGGTTATTGAAGTCGGGGTGGACGTACCCAATGCGACGATGATGATTATTTACAATGCCGAACGTTTTGGTTTGTCACAGTTACACCAGCTGCGCGGTCGTGTAGGGCGAGGCGCGGAGAAGAGTTACTGTTTCCTGTTGATGGGTTCGGACGGGGAAACGGCAAGAGAACGGCTGTTGACCCTAAAGGATAATACGGACGGGTTTAAGATTGCGGAAAAGGATTTGGAAATGCGCGGCAGCGGCGATTTCTTCGGCACAAGACAGTCGGGAAAAATGTTGACGGATATCAAAAATTTGCGTTATCCCACGCAGGTGATTTTTGCCGCAAAGCGTATGTCAGACGATGCGTTTGAAGGTCAGTACGTGGATGAAAGATTGCGTACGTCGGCGTTGAAAAAATACAAAAGCTTGAAAGACGTCGTGATGAATTAATCCCGCAAGGCGATTTTACCAATCATTAATAAAGTTGATAAAAATAATCGAAAATGTCATATAAATTTATGATAAAATTTGAGAAAAACTTTTCTTTTGGGTATTGACGAACGAGGATTTTTATTGTATAATAAAAATGAAATAACCTATTGTGGGGCGGTAGCCGCTTTCACAAAGGATTCTAAGGGGGCTTGTTATGGCAGTAAAGAAAAGAACCATTGATTTGAAGAATGTAAAATTCGGTAAAAACGGGCTTGTACCCGTAATTGCGCAGGATTATGAAAGCGGTGAAGTGTTGATGCTTGCATACGCAAACAAAGAGGCGTTGGAAGCAACGGCGGAAAGCGGTTATGCGCATTACTACTGTCCTAACAAGAAGGGAGTTGTTAAGTTTGGCGAAGAATGGGGCAATACGCAAAAATTGCGCGCGGCGTTTGTGGAAGCGGATGGCGGCGCGGTGCTTTTGAAACTTGATCAACGTTTCAAAGCAGACCCTGAAAAAGAGAAATTTACATACTTTGACGAACAGCTTGTAGGCGAGTACAACAACATCGGCGGTGAAATGTTTGGGCGTTTGCAACGCATCATCACCAGGGTGAAAAATAACCCCGAAGACGGCGCATATACCAGCTTTTTGTTCGTGCGCGGTATCGACCGTATCGGTAAAAAGGTTGGCGAAGAAGCCGTAGAGCTTGTAATTGCGGCGAAAAACGACGACAAGAAAGTGGTTGTTGCGGAAGCGGCTGACCTTTTGTATCACGTGATGGTATTGTTGAATGCGAAAGGCGTGAAAATTTCCGAGGTTTGCGAAGAGCTTTGCAAGCGTAATAGATAATAGATTGTATGTATGGATGGGGTTTTACCCCCTCCGTCACCATTGGTGACACCTCCCCCTGCAACAGGGGCAGGCTAAGTTAGTGAAAGGACGAAGCTGGCTGTTTAAAAGAGTGAAAAGACACCTTGCTACGTCCAACGTCAGGATTGAACGCCCACGGCGCAAATATTTGCACCGTGGGCGTTTTTACGTTTTTACCATATATTTGACAAAAATCGGCAAAATATTCTCGCGCGCGTGTGATAGGATATAGAGTAGAATACATAGGAGCGCGGTTATGGCGAGAAAAATAGTAATTACAAGCGGAAAAGGGGGCGTAGGGAAAACCACCGTGGCGGTCAACCTTGCCGCGAGGCTTGCGCAAAAGGGACAACGGGTTATCCTTTGCGATGCGGATTTTGGGCTGAATAACGTGGACGTTTGCGCAGGGATAGAACATTTGGTCACCTATGATATCGTGGACGTTATTGAGGGCAGGTGCCGTGCGAAACAAGCCCTTGTCAAACACCCAAAATACGGCAATTTATACCTTCTAACCAGCAGCCATTCCGCACCCGAACGATACGTTTCACCGCAATCGATGAAGTTGGTCTTAGAAAATCTTGCGCCGCAGTTTGATTTTATCCTGATTGACTGCCCTGCGGGGATTGACGACGGATTTCACCGCGCGGTAGCAACGGCGGACGAGGCAATCGTGGTAACGTCGCCGCATATTTCTGCAATTCGTGACGCGGACAAGGTAATCACCGTCCTCAAAAGCTATCACTTAAACAACCTTATGGTTGTATTAAACAAGGTGCGGGGGGATTTGTTGGTGGCGGGGGAATGTCTAACGCCCGACGAGGTGACGGAGCTGTTAAAAACGCCCGTTGGAGCATTGTTACCTGAAGAACATACCATTTACCGAGGGGATTTGTCGGAGATACACGCATCCTTTCGCTTGCTTGCAGTCAACCTTTTGACGGGGCGCAGGCGGCTATATGACGTGACGAAAAAATACAGCGGATTTTTTGGAAATATCCGTAGAGTGTTAAAGAGGAGGCTGTGAGGATGCGAGAGGAATTTTTACGGTTAAACAACGTTTTACAGGCGGATAAATCGGTGATGAGCGATGCATGCAAAGCCTTGGTTTTGCAGGATTTTGCCGAGAAATTTAACGAGTATTTTGACCTGATGGGGTTACCGCGGATGGATTTGACCTGCCAAAACGGGGTATATACGGTGGAAATTAAATTCCAGGCGGATAGAATTAAGAAATTTAACGTTTTGTCAAGATAATTTTCTAGGATATTGACAAACACCGAAATTTATTGTATAATACAATAAATCCTATGTGAAGAGGTGTGTATATGAACAAAATGAAGAAATTATGCGTACTTTTGCTGTGTTTGGGCGTTGTAGGCGGTACGGCGGCTTGCGATATGAGTATGCTTGGAGGAATGTTGGGCGGTTCAAGCGTGGAAAGCGGAGTGGAATCGACGGAAGGGGAAAGTTCTTCCACGGATAATACGGAAACTAGTGAAATTCCTGATGGCTCCGACATGCAAGATGCGTGGGAGGATGCGACGAAAGAGGAGAACTTTAACAACGTAACGTTTGCTTATTCCGTTGTATTTAAAGGGGAAACCGAAGTAAATACGGGTACGGCGTATTTAGATGGTGATAAGGCGGCATGTATTGAAGGGGATGGCGACCTTGAGTTGATGGATAAGGAAGAAACGGAAGCATTGCGTAATGTTTACGTGAAAACGGTGCTTGCGGTTTTGGACAACTTCACCAGCTTTACGTATGACTTTGTTACCAATACGTTCGTTTCCACAGCGGAAATCGTTTATACGGTGAACGTGATGGGGATGGAGGCTAAAATTACGGCAAACGGCGTTCGGGTATGGTTTGACGGGGATGGCAACGTCTCGGCAATTTCCTGCGATATGAAGCATGAATTCAGAGAAGATGGAGTTAACAAAGCCTTGGAAATGCGGACGGAGTTTACCTTTACGGATTACGGTAAGACGGTTGTCGATATCGGAAATAGCGGGCAAAATCCCGACGGCGGCGAAGAAGTATTAACGAAGGCGCAATGGGATGCGGCGTTTGAAAATACTTACGCAACATCCAACGTAACGATGAACGTATGGAGAGAGGACGAGTATCTTGACCCTAACCATGAACCCTATTCGATGGAATATACCAATAAGTATGATTATGATAAGTTAGAGAACATTCAAACATTCCTGAACCAAACGGCGTATTATGCGAAGGAAGGGGAAAAGGTTTTTGCATATAACAAGAAAGACGGGGGTTGGACAAAAGAAGAGGTTTCTTATGAGGTAGGGTTTAGCCTGGAAGCCGCAAGAGAGATCTTTAGCCCTGTACAAGTGCAATATGATGCATTTACCTATGATGAAACAAGGGGTTGCTACGTAGCGAAAGACTTTACACTCATCAATCCATCGAACCGTGAGGAAGCTTACAGCGAATTTAGGGTGCGTATTGTTGATGGGTATATTGTGGAATTTGGCGGCGACGGAATCATGATGAAGGACGGCGAAGTGTATGGCACGGCGCACGTGATGTATTCGTTTAGTGATTACGGCACCACAAAAGTGGAATTGCCCAAAATTGAAGATGCCGAATTGACGGACGAGGAAGCTTGGCATGCGGCGTTTGAGGCTACTTACGCATATGAAAGCGCTACAATGAAGGTTGGCGGCAAACATACTTTTGATGATGGCAAAGAGGAAATGCAAGATATTACATATAAGGCCGCGCCGAATGTATTGATGTTGGTTCAGACCAATGGCTATACAAACTATTATTCCCGCGAAGGGGAGAAGAGCTATATATATAGCATGTCGAATGGGGAATGGGAGAAAAGAGATTATTCGGGCGAAGCCCCCGTTGGTTCGGCGATTTTGAAAATGAATTTGACACCCTTTGAGGAGTTGTACGAGCATTTCACCTACGATGAAAAGACAGGTGTTTATTCAGCGGAAAACGTTTTAACCAAACGTAACGGTTTGAATATGATGCTGTATGAATTGCGTGTGTATATCGTAGAAGGCATCGTAACGAAGGTGGAGTCGGTATCGGATATTGTAAGCAGCAAAGACGGCGTTATCGGGCGTTCTTACACCATTATAGATGTTATGGATTTGGGTGGCACGGAAGTGGAATTGCCCAAAATTGAAGAAGCGGAAATGACGGACGAGGAAGCTTGGCATGCGGCGTTTGAAAAAACGCTTGCGGTTGACAATTTCTCAATTTCGTTAGAGAGTTATGCGGATTATGCAGATCCTGAACACCAGGATAGCATGGTTTTCTATACCCAAAAAATTACACAAAATACGTTTGAGAGTGTTCAAAGTTTCCTTCATCAAACGGTGTATTATGAAAAGAACGAGGAAGGGTCCCTTGAATATACGTTAAAAAATGGCGAATGGGTGACGAAACAATATGGGCCGGAAAGGGTACAGTACACATCTGAGTCCTTGGTTGCAAACGTGAAACCTTACGAAGCCTTCTACGCGCAAATGACCTATGACAAATATACGGGTTGGTACGTAGTGGAAAACGTAACGTTAGCAATCAATGATACGGAAGTGTATTGCTATAAATTGAGCGTTCGCATTGACAATGGTTACGTGGTAGGGATTGAAGTTGATCAGATGATTAAGAACGGCAACGGGGAAGATGCTGGTAGAGCGTATGTGAAAATGACTCTCTTTGATTTCAATACGACGGTTGTGAAATTGCCTACTGCGCCCACGGATAAGCAGGTAACGGAGAATGAGTGGGTTTCCGCTTTGAATACGGCTGTGAATACCAACAACGTTACCGCTGGTATGATTTATACCTTCGAATATACGGACGGTCAGGAAAACGAATTTACCTTCTCTAAGATGAAGTTGAAGGAAAATGCAACCTATCAATGGGGCAGTAACAGCGGGAGACCATATCAACAGTATTACGCGAAAGTAGATGGTGTGGATTATGACTATACCATAACGGATGGCGAGTGGTCGAAATCCGAGCTTGGACAAGAGGTAACCTATACGAATTACCGTATGGAAAGCGTTTTTGACCCGATGTTGTCGTTGTATGAAAACTTTACCTATGACGCGTCGAAAGGGCTTTACACCTGCGCAGAAATCATGTTGGATGCGGGGAACGGCAGGATGCAAGCTATCTACAACGTACAGATTGGCTTTGAGGATGGAAAAGTGACCTATTTCTATTATGAAATGGATTTGACGGATTCTGACGGTGTCAAAAACGGCGTTGCGAAGATTCACGTTACCTTAGGGGATTACGGTACAACCGATTTTGAATTACCCAACGTATAAGTGTGTAAAAAAACAGCCTGCTCTTGGAAAAGAGTAGGCTGTTTTGTTTATTCTATGGAAAGCACGGTCAATATGCCGTTTTCCACGGTGAATTTAATGTCAAAGTCCGCAAAGCGCATACCGTAAATACGGCCTTCGTCTTGATAGGATGGCCGAGGATCGTCCCTTAGACAATCCAGCAAGCCTTCGCGCTTTTCCGCGGGGATTTTTTCAAGCAAGTCGGTGGGGAAGACAACTTCCACGCCGTCTTTTTCGTGTTCGCCTGCATACCCTGCCGTGGCATCGGGGATACAATCTGCGAAGGGCAGGTATGGCTTGACGTCCAAAATGGGGGTGCCGTCCAATAGGTCAGCGCCCGACACAACCAGTACCGCGCCTTCCGTTTCCGTCTGTTCTACGCGAATGAGCTTTACGCAGGAAAGCCCGATGGGGTTAGGCCTAAAAGGGGAACGGCTGGCGAATACGCCCACACGTTTATTCCCACCCAAACGGGGTGGACGGACGGTTGCCGACCACTCGGTTTTATGCGCCAAGGAAAAATCAAACAATAGCCAAAGATGGGAAAAGCCCTCAATCTCTCGCAGTGCTTCCGTATTACGGTATTCAGGGGTGAACACAATCCTTGCCTGCAAGGAAGGCGCTCTTCCGCTTTGGCGGGGAATACCGAATTTTTCCTTAAAGTCCGTTTGTATATATGCAATTGGATTTACAGTAAATGAATGTTTCATAATCGAAATAATGTAATTTAATGGGGGCAGGTATGCGTTGAGTTACAAAAGTATCAACATTTGCACGCCTGTTAAAAGGAATAAGAATGCAAAGTTAAATGCGGAAAACAGCAGGATATAGCGTTTTACCTTATCGGGATTGTGAGAAGAATATTCTCGGAAGGTGATAAGGCTTGCCAGCGAAGAGATGAGGGTACCGACACCGCCGATGTTTACGCCGAGCAGTAACTCGGTGTAGTTGCCCGTGAATTGTGAGAGCAAAATGGCGGAGGGTACGTTGCTGATGACTTGACAAGAACAAATAGACACGAGCAGGGTGTTTTTATTAAGCAACCCTTCAAATAAGTTTTGCACAAGCGTGATACGCGACATATTTCCTGAAAAGATAAAGAATGCGACGAAGGTGAACAAAAGCCCGTAATCGACGTCTTTTAAAGCTTTTCTATCCATAAAAAACAGTGTAATGGGGATAATGACCAAACCTACGACAAAAGGAATTATACGGAATACAATGACAATGGAAAGGGTAAAAAGTAAGGCGTAAATCATCGTGCGCCACTTGGGAAGGGCAATTTTTTTGCTTTCAATTTCCAAGGGTTCTTTCTTAACAAAAATCAAACAGGAAATGGTGATTAATGCGACGGAAATTAAAAACGGGGGTAGCATGGTTGCAACGAACTCACCCGTGGGGATGGTAAACTTGGTGTAAAGGTACAGGTTTTGCGGGTTTCCAAAGGGGGTAAGCATACCGCCGAGGTTTGCCGCGATATTTTGCATGATAAAGGTGAACGCCATATATTTCGTTTTGCCCGTCGAGGTCAGTACAAAGTAACCAAGGGGCAAAAACGTGAGCAAAGCCATATCGTTGGCAATCAGCATAGACCCTAAAAAGGTGATATAGACAAGCGCCAAAATACTTGCGCGCGCATTTTTGAACAGCGCGACGATTTTCTCTGCCAAAACGGTAAAGAAGGAGATGTTTTTCAAGGCGCATACAACCGCCAAAACGCAAAATAGACAAGTCAGCGTTTTCCAGTCGAAATAATCAAGGTACGCCTTGTCAGGCGGTACGATAAAGGAAGTAACGACTGCGGCAACGATTGCAACGCATAAAACGGCATTCTTTTTTAAAATTTTATCGATTTCATCCCAGTGGACATGAAAACGAGACTGCTTTTTTGCGATTTGCATACCTTTTCTCCTATTTTTTCTCAAATCGAGGTTTATTATAATACTTTTTTCTATGAAAAGCTATCAATTTTGTAATAGGTTTATAGATTTTTTTCAAGAAAAGTTGCATTTTTCTTGCAAATGTGGTAAACTAGCTGTATGGATGAAATTAAACTTGGAAAATATCGCCATTTTAAAGGCAAGGAATATGAGGTAATCACTCTTGCAACCCATTCGGAGACGGGGGAAGCAATGGTGGTATATCGTGCTTTATACGGCGAGGGCGGCGTTTGGGTTCGCCCAGCAACTATGTGGAATGAGCGTGTAGAACGGGATGGGAAAACCTATCAACGCTTTACCTATATCGGAGGAGAAGAATGTTAAAATCACAATTGATTGCCCACACAACGCCAAAGGCGGATCAAAAAAATATGGTGTATTGGTTGGATTATCGTGTAACGGTGCTGACCGATCGGCTTTTTCGTATTGAAAAGAGCCCGAATTTGAAATTCCGCGATGCGGCGACGCAAACAATTTGGCATAGAAATACCGAACCTCAAAAGTTTGAGATGACGGGGGATCAAGCGCACGCAGTGATTGAAACGCCCGTTTGCCGTTTGGTACTCTACAAAGACCGTGCGCAATGTTACGTGGAAATTGGGGATATACGCCGTAGTTTGAATAATCACGGCAATCTTTTGGGTACCTATCGTACGTTGGATAATTGCAACGGCGATACCCATTTCCGTCCTTGGGTCCAAGGGGATGAACCTTACCAAATCCAACTGGAAAAAGGGGTTTGCTCTAAGACGGGGTTGGCGATTTTGGATGATTCTAACTCGTTGACGCTTGCCGAAAACGGTGAGGTGAAAAACGAAAAGGCGCAGGGCTCGGACGAGTACGTGTTTGTGTATGGCAGCGATTATCGCGGCGCTGTGCGTGCTTTATATACCATTACGGGAAGAACGCCGTTGTTGCCCCGTTTCGCGCTTGGTAACTGGTGGAGCCGTTACTACGCCTATACCGATGAGGAATATTTGCGTGTTTTAAACCGCTTTGAGGAAAGAAACGTACCCATCAGCGTTGCAACTGTGGATATGGATTGGCACTATTCCGCAAATGCGGACGCAGAGCTTGGCATCACCGAAAGCGGAAAGGGAGGGCCTGAATACGTGGGCGAAAATGCCGTAAATTTGGGTTGGACGGGATATACCTGGAATAAAAATCTCTTCCCCGATCCGAAAGGCTTTTTAGAGGAATTGCACACGCGCGGATTAAAAGTAACCCTCAATTTACACCCTTCCGATGGGTTCCGTTGGTGGGAAGATTCCTACAAAAATATGGCAAGCGCAATGGGTATGGACCCCAACACAAACTTGCAGGTGCCTTTTGACTTTTCTTACGACCGCTTTATCAATGCGTATTTTGACCTCGCGCATACACCGCACGAGGCGATGGGTGTGGATTTTTGGTGGATTGATTGGCAACAGCCTGACATTGAATGGCACGACGCGCGCCCTTATTGGCAAAAGGAGTTGGAGCCGTTAAAGGACAAATATGACCCCCTTTGGGCACTCAATCATTATCACTACTACGACAATGCCACCAAGCATACCGTACCCTTGATTTTGTCGCGTTATGCAGGGGTGGGTTCGCATAGATATCCCGTCGGTTTCTCGGGGGATACGGAAATTTCTTGGCGTACGCTTTCGTACTTACCTTACTTTACTGCAACGGCGACCAACGTTGGTTATACTTGGTGGAGCCATGATATCGGCGGACATAATTTTGGTGAGAAATCAAACGAGTTGTTTACCCGTCACGTGCAGTATGGTGTGTTCAGCCCGATTACACGTTTGCATTGCACAAGCAGTGACGTATTGACGAAGGAACCTTGGGCATACGGCGCGGCTGGCTCGGTAGTGGAAGAATTTTTACGCTTTAGACATAAGCTTGTACCTTATTTGTACAATGCGAATTATCTCAATTGCGTGGAAGGTACGGCACTTATTGAGCCGTTGTATTACGAGTGGAATGAATATCCTGCGTACAATTACAAGGAAGAATATCGGTTTGGCACGCAGCTGTTGGTTGCGCCCGTAACGCAAAAGGCGTACCCTGACGGGTATGCGCGTGTTCGTGCGTGGATTCCTGCAGGGAAATGGACGGACATTTTCACGGGTGATGTGTATGAGGCAGGCGAGGGAGGCAAAGAAGTTTGCTTACTTCGCGGTTTGGAAAGTATCCCTGTTTTAGCGAAAGAGGGTGCAATTATTCCTCTTTCCGCGGATAACACCAACACCGTATATAATCCCCAAAATTTGGACGTTTGGGTGTATGAAGGTACGGGGTCGTACAGCTTGTATGAGGACGGTTTAGATTGGCAAAACTCCAACGTGCTGTTTACCGATTTCAAGTCGGAATTTAGCGAAACGGAGGGGGCATGTACGCAAACATTAACGATTTCCACGGAAGGAAATAAGGAAATTATCTCTCAAAACCGTCAGGTGAAGGTGTGCTTTAAGTCGGTGAAAAATGGTACGGTACGCTTGTTTATCGACGAGGTGGAAATGACCTGCACGAAGCGTTTGAGCGATTGTGTGGAAGTAATTTTACCTTTCGAAGCGGATAAAACTTACCGTGTGGAAGTGACCTATCCCGCACAAAACCGTTTGCAAAAATGGCTTGCGCGTGCGCAAAAGGTATTGACCGAGGCGCAGGGTGTGAATAATAATAAAGAATATGCTTACCGTATGCTGTTACAAGCAACGACAGAAGAGCATTATGCGCAAATGATTGACAGCCTGCCTGTGGATATGGCAACAAAATTGCGTTTAAAAGAAATTTTATAAGGTGTAAATGGTAAAAACCGCTTGGCGAATACGCCAAGCGGTTCTTTTATTTTTTGATTTTGTTAGCGAAGTTTGTTTTTGGGGCAAACTTTTACGCAGATGCCGCATACGCTGCCCCTGCCAACGTCTTGGAAATTTTCTTTCATGTAACGAGAACATTTTTCGGGGTCAAAATTGCGTTCGCCATCCGTGGTAGGGGGCGTGCCGAAGATTGCGCCTGCGGGACAAGCCGTTTGACAAGCATGACAATCTCCGCAGCCATTTTCGATGATGGGGAGCTCATTTGAGAGGGGCATGTCTGTGATGACGGTGGCAAGACGCACTTTACTGCCGTATTTTTCAGAAAGGAAAAGCCCGCTTTTTCCGACAAAGCCAAGCCCTGAAAGCACCGCCGCAGTCTTATGCGGGGTGACGCCGTAATAGGGGTTGTTTTTGCCTAAGCTTTGGCTTGCGGCAACGGGCAGGGCGGAAAAGCCTGCCTTTTCGATTTCACGCGCAATACGAAAGGCGATTTGATCGAGTAAAGTATTTGCCGTGCGGTAGTGTTGGAAATACACGAAAGAAGGTGCGCCGTCAATGGTTTTCAAGACGGCGTCGGATAATTTTACTGCGATAGACACGGCGTAGGTGTTGTTGGGCAGTTCTTTTACGGGCGGCGAGGGGAGTTTGCAAAACCCCACCAAATCCGCGCCTAATTCTAAAGCGAATTCTTTTAATTTCGTTTGCATAATGTCACCTTTCTTCTATTATAAGAAAAAATAGGGTAGATGTCAAATAGATTGACGATGGGAATAAAGAGTAGAATTTGAAAAAGTTTTTTTACCGCTTGCGAAAACGTTTGACATTTTAATGAGAGAAACGTATAATAATAGGGATATGAGGCTAAGGCCTTGAGAATAAATTATGTGCAGAGATGGTAGAGTGTGCGTAGCCGAGCCGCAGGCGAAAGCCACGAGCGTAGCGAGTATAGCGGCGGTCTTGAAAGAAAATCCGTTTCATCGCTGTAATTTTTCTAAACCCCTTTATTTACGTGGGTTTGCGCGATTTTGAGTGGCAGAAGTGCGAATAGCTTTCTCGCAGTTTTCTCGCAATTTTACAATTTAATTACATACGCAGAGATGGTAGAGAGGTCGATTACGGTGGTCTTGAAAACCATTGATGGTAACATCCGGGGGTTCGAATCCCTCTCTCTGCGCCAAAACCTTGGTTCTCGCCAAGGTTTTTTCTTATCCTAAAACTGCACCCATTACGTTTGCACTAATCATTTTGCTCGAACTATCAAAGTGGCTATAAATATTCGCCGTCGTACTCATATCCGAATGCCCAAGCCAATCTTGAATCAATTTCATAGGCACTTGATTTGCAAGCAACATTGAAGCACAGGAATGACGTAAGTCGTGAAAGCGAATTTTCTTCAACCCGTTTTTCTCAAGGATAATTTGAAAATGCATCGTTATATATTGCGGTTTCAAAATATTGCCAAGCGCATCTACACATACATAATCTTTATACTGACTATTATAGTCATCTTTGAATAATCGTTGCATTTCCTCTTGGTTTGCTTTTTCTTTCAATAGAATTTCTCGCACATAAGGTATTAACGGTAAGGTTCTATACGATGATTTTGTCTTCATCACATCGAGTCCTTCAATTTTTGTTTTACCCAATTTGTTTTCGATAATCTTATGACGAATGTACACTTTATTTTCATTCCAATCAATCGCAGACCATTTTAAGCCAAGCACTTCACTTCTTCTTAATCCATAATACGCAGCCAAAATCACCGTCGTTTTCATTGCTTCACCATCAAGGCATTCTATCAAGCGTTTCATTTATTCTGCATTATAATATGTTGCCATATATTGTGTCGCCTTAGGACGGTCAGCGTCTTCACACGGATTACTTGCAATCATTTTCTGTTTTACAGCTTTTTTAAATGCAAGATGCATCATAGAATGATATCTTTGAGCTGTCGCACCAGTCAATCCGTCATCACGCAATGCGTTATAAAAATCATTAATATCTTCTCCCGTTACTTTACACAACGGCAATTTTAACGGTTGAAAATATGGTATAATTCTTGCGGTAATCATCGTCTTATACGCATTATACGTTAAAACCGAAACGTTATACTTGTACCGTTCTATCCATTCTGCCAAATAGCATTCTACATATTGTTCCCCTGAATTCCTCCTTCCCGAAGTTCCATTCTCTTGTAATCGCAATTCCCCTTTATTATACATATCAAGCAATTGCAACAATCTATATGTGGCTTCCTTTTCCGTTTTTTTACTTGCTTCTACA
>JAFVQP010000208.1 GCA_017504735.1 Clostridia bacterium
AAAGTCAAAGCCCGTTACAGGCTCCATAATATATTCAACGAATTCAATGCTTTCAATGATATAGGCATTGTCAATCCCCTTGCTGTTGGCTGCAATTTTTACGTTTTTCAACGTGCCGCCCAAACCGATTACGCCGCTAAGGTCAATATTCAGCGTTTCAAATTCGGTCATTTGCGAAGGTAAGTTCACTTCTATCGACGAAGAAGAAAATCCGTTGGTATTCTCAAATTTGAGTTCCAAGTAGGAAATATAGCCAAGATTCTTTATACGCAATTTCATTGCCTTGTTTTCATCTAAGCTAATCGTTTTACCTTCTTCGGGCTGTAAATTTACTTCATTATAAGGCGTTCTGTAAGGCATATAGACAAGCAAACCTTCTTCTTTGTTGTATGCCGTGCCGTTCACGACTCCGCCTTTTACCTGCGCTCTGTCCGCAGGGAAGGAAAATCCGTTTTCTACGGTAGGTGCAACCGCGTTCAAAACTTCATCGCTATCATTCTCTAACGTACCAGCTTCAAACGTATCTTCCGCCCCAACGTAGGTGTCATCCGCTACCCCCTTGATGGATTTGATATATACGCTGTGCGTATCATTGCTATCCACGGAAGGCTGCGCATATTGGAACTGCACTCTTAACAGCCCCAGATATGTACTATTCGCCCAAATCGACGCGCCGCCGTATAATTTTTCCCCTAAATCTATGGTCGCGGTTACCCACCCCTCGTCATCGATTTCTTTCAGGTTGACGCTTGCGCTCATTTCTTCATTTGCGCCCGGGAATACGGCAATAGATTTATCTTCGTACAAGGACGTCACGTATAATGCCATTGCACCCCAAGGAGTATTGCCTTCCGGGAATTTCATCGTCACTTCAAGCTTTTGTGATTTATCAATCACCAAAGGAATGTTTTGCATAATAATATGCGAATCGACAATGTTGGGACAATATCCAAAGTTGACTTCCACGCAATCTTCCGCTTCAATATAGTCAATGCCGCCAAACGTTGCACCGTTTTCGCCTGCACCAGCAGCAACACCGGTAAAGTTCTTCGCAATGAACTTTGCGTCTAAATAAATATACGGGCTACGCTTGATATAAACGTTCGTTTCTTCTAATATCGGCGTAGAAAAATCAAATTCTTCCGTAAGCGCTTCGTCTTTATAATACCCAAGCAATTCATAACCTTGGGCAATTGTATCAATTTTTTGAGCTAAACCGTTTTTCGACACGGAAACCGTACGTTTCAGCTCTATCGTTTCTCCATCCGTTAAATAATAATTAACCGAACAAGACTGTACCCATTTTGCATAAAGCGTCATACTTTCTTGTACCGTATCCGTTTGGAAATTCCACTTCGTCGTATAATCGTCGGAAGTGTACCAGCCCTCACAAGTATAATTGTTGGGATTTTCCAAAGCGCGAATCGTCGGTTCTTTAACCGAATCACCTTTTTCCAACTTTTGCGCCAACGGTGTGTTTGTCTTTAACCCCTCGTAAGCTTCCACACAGGGATCAAATTTTACCGTGATTTCACCATTTGGAACGACGCTTTCGCTGCTAGAACTATTGGAACCTCCCA
>JAFVQP010000027.1 GCA_017504735.1 Clostridia bacterium
AGCTGTTGCTAATCAGAAAGGTGGCGTTGGAAAATCAACTACCGTAGTCAACTTAGCGGCATTTCTCGGCACCCGTGGAAAAAAAGTATTATGTGTTGATTTCGATCCACAAGGTAATTCAACTACAGGTTTCGGAATAAAAAAACGAACCGTTGAAATAACATCTTATAATGTAATAATAGGAAAAAACAGAGTACAAGATGCTGTTATTGTTACCGATTTTGAAAATGTTTCCGTTATTCCCGCAACTGAAACACTTGCAGGAGCTGAAATGGAACTTATTAATATGGAAAATCGTGTCAATAGATTGAAAATGCAGTTGCTTACTGTGAAAAATGATTACGACTATATATTAATTGACTGTCCGCCTGCCCTTGGCTCGCTTACAATTAATGCTCTTGTTTCTGCTGATTCTATAATTGTGCCTACCCCGATGTGCAAGGTTAAAACAGCTGTTTTCACAGCCGTACTATACGATTATATCCTATTTCCTAGAAATAGTCAACCGTTTTTAGCTGGTTTTAAAGAAATTTTACAATTAGGGGAGTAAATCCATAACGAAAGTGGTGTAATGGAGCATTTGCGTTACGGTTAAGTGACCAAGCTTCGTTGCTGTGTCAGGAACACCAGCAATTGGTGCCCCGCCAATGCGGATGATGTCCTTGTTGACCAAATCACCCAAGCCGCTGATGATACCATCGCTGTCCAACTTATAAAGGGTTGCTTCATGTACGTTGGTGGTCATATTGTTAAGCAAATCGTTCATGTGCGTAGCAATCAAATAATCGCTAGGCTTCATGGTGCCATCGGTCGTGTCGGGATCGTGTAACAGATACCACCACGTGCCCTCCAACTCGGCTTTATAGATTTTTCCGTCGGTAATTTTGTAATATTCACCAGTCTCAATCGTGTTGCCGAGTTCATCCGTTAAGGGGGTAGTTCCTTCATATTTGATTGCGCCTGCGCCGAAAATTTCATCGCTAAACATATCGGTGAACGCGAGGGCTTCCAAACGTTTGGGGATTTCACTTACCATGCAATCATCTACGTGCTTGAGGAATTTATTTTCGGAAAGGTTTTCATCGTGTAAAACTTCCGATAACGTCAAACGGTCGGTCAAACGATAGATGAGGTTGTCGCCGCCTGCCAACTCGCCAAGGCTGTGCTTGGCAAACAGCACTTCACTGCCATCTTGGTAAAGGTAGTACACCTTCATTTGTCCATGGGGCGTCTTGATGGTTTTTTCGGGGGTTGCCGCCTGGTAGGTGTATTGTACACCGTAAATGTCGGTGAAAATGGAATTAACGAGATCCAATTCGCAACCATCTATTTCACCGTCTTTCATTTGAAGCTGTTCGCCATATTCGTTATACACCTTCGTGTTATCGTCGGAGATGGCGATGTAGCGGTGTAACATATACATATTGCCGTCGCCGTCAAAGTCGTAATGCATTCCTTTCTTACCATAGAGGAGATACATACCAAGGGCATCGTCGTTTTCAGCATGCATAATATCGGAAATAGCTACGTCGTTGATGATATCCGTTCCGCGTTCGCGCAAGTCACCGATGGTGCGGGGTTGTGCGTCGCCAATCATGGTGATTTCTTTCGTGGTAGGGTCTACTTTATAATCTACACCTTCCGTACCATAAGCCAACGAGAAGAGGATGGCATGTGGATCGTTTTCGGGGTGCAAAGGATCGTATTTTACGTTCAATGCATCCTTGATGTAGATGTCGTTGATTATCGAAGAGGAGTTCGCGGACAAGTCGCCAAGCATCGTCTTTTTAAAGGTTGCCTGCGCCGCGTCGTCCTTTGCTTCTTTATAAGCATAATATTTACCGTCGGTACCTTCTTTTAAGTAGTAGGTTTCCATGGCTGCGCCATCGTAGGTGGGATGTTTATCCATTTGAATAAACCCATTTTCAAGTGCGGTAATATCGCAAGCAACAGGATCGTTGTTGTAATCGAGGAAAACGTCGCCGTCTTTTTTGAAGTAGAGGGGAAGCATCGTTACGATTGCATGACCGTCCTCATCCACTTTTGCGGTGCCATCGGTATTTTTCTCAACGGTATAAGTTACGTCTTCTCTTCCATAAGCCATCGACATCATCAGGGCGTCGTCGGGGTTGGGAGGCAATACAGCGGCAAGGGAAATTTTGTTGAGCATTGCATTGGGCGTAGTACCCAAGGTCTCAAAGGTAGCCGCTTGGTGACCTTCGTTCATAACGACTTCGCCGTTTTCGTCGAGGTGGTAATGTACCCCTTCTTCACCGTAGCAGATTTCCATCAAAATCGGTTCTAATTTGTCGGTTTTACTCGTTGCCTTCAACATATTCCCCAAAGGAGTAGTACGGAAGGTTTCACCAAGATAAGCGGGCAATTCGTGGAAGGGAGTTTCGATGATGGCATTGCTATCCATCATTACGCCGAATTCGGTGTTCATATTCCCGACCAGCTTGTCTATGTAATCCCCGATGGCGGGTACGATATTGTTGATACCCACAAGGTTTTTATCTTTGATAACCTTTGCCAATTCTTTACCGATTTCAAGAAGGGGCTTTTCTTCGTATTCTTCTGCAAGGAATTTGTTTTGAATTTGTTTTTCGTAATCAAGTCCTGCAAAGCCGCCGATGGTTTCAATGGCGGTACGGGCAGGGAAAGTAACGGCAAAATAACCGCCGCCGGCAACTGCGCCGACACCGATAACAATCCCTAAAACGAGGGCGAGGATGCTACGAATCCATCCGCCGCTTTTCTTTATAACAGGCTCTTTGCTTTCTTTAGGGGAGAGATCTGTAAGGGAAGGTTCCGCTTCCATTTCTAAACCATATTCTTCGTAAAGATCAGCCATAGTTTATGCTCCTTTCTCAATGTTTTACGCTTGCTCTTTTAAGGTGAAAGCTCGCGCACGCGCATACGTAATACGCCATTATAAAATAATATACATCTCTATTATAAACGATTGCGCATTAAAAATCAAGTGTTTATGCAAAAAATAAAGACGGAAACGTAAAAAAGTTTCCGTCAAAATTTACTTTTTCCTGTAAAAATTGGAAAAATCCTATAAGAAAAGGAATTTTACTTGAAAAGAGGGATGGTTGCAAGGTAAATTACGTCCGTACGGTCTTTTGCGTCCGCTTCTGCGAGTACGAATGCTTTTTTGTGTACGATACCGCCTGCTTTCTCAACCAAATCTTCCAAACCTTTCAAGGATGCACCCGTGGAAACTACGTCATCTACGATGCCGACTTTTTTACCCTTGATAAGGTCCACGTCGTGCTTGGAAAGGTACAATTTTTGGGGTTGACCCGTCGTGATAGAGGATTCGATGGTGATTTCAATCCCGTCCTGCATATACAATTTCTTGCTCTTTCTTGCAACGGCATAATATCTTTGACCTAACTCACGCGAAACGCAATGTGCAAGCTGTAAGCCCTTAGATTCTGCGGTGATAATCACTTCACAGTCGGAAAGGAGGGGCGCAAGGCTCTTTGCGGAATGTTCGGTCAATTCATTGTCGCCGTGAAGGTTGAAAAATGCGATGCCGATGCCGCTAGGAAGGGTTAAAATGGGTAAAGCTGCTTTAAATCCTGCAATATCAACGGTATAAAAATTCATAATAGTTGCTCCTTTTGTTGCATTACCTTTGTATTATAGCACATTTTTAAGAAATTGCAAACGGATTTTAAGGGGGTGGTTGACTTTTTTCTCCCGTTATGGTAGAATGTGGAGAAAGAGGTTGAATTTATGAATGAAATTACCGCAATTACACCGCAAATAAAAGATAAACGCCGTTGCAATATTTATGTGGACGGCAGGTTTTGTTGCGGTTTGACGTTGGAGACGACGGTGAAAAACCGCTTAAAAGTGGGACAAATCGTTTCCCCGGAGCGTTTGGCGGAGATTCAGCTTGACAGCGAGAAAAATACTGCGCTAGACAAGGCGTTGACGCATATTTCCACGTCGCAAAAAACGGAAAAGCAAATGCGAGAATTTTTACAAGGAAAAGGGTATTTGCCTACGGTTATCGATTACGTAATGGAGAAGTTGCGTTCGTATAACTTCTTAAACGATGGGCAGTATGCCGAAATGTACGTGGATAATTTGAGTAAGCGGAAGGGAAGTAAGCTGATTCGTATGGAATTGCGTGGAAAAGGTGTTTCCGATGCGGAGATTGACGCTGCGCTGGATACCTTGCCGCAGGAGCGGGAAGAAGAGGTGGCGAGGGTTTTACTCGAAAAGTATATGCGTGGGAAAGTTTGTGATAAAACCACCCTGCAAAAGGCGTGCCGCTATTTGCTTGGAAAAGGATACGATTACGAAGTGGTCAGGTCGGTTTTGTCGTCTTTTGGCGAGTGTGATGAGGATTAACAAGGGGGGCAGGTATGCGATGAATGTTGAAAATAAGATAAAACGTATGCATTTTGATTGCCTTCCGTCCACCCAAGATTTCGCTAAGGGCAAACGAATGGATGGCGAAAATTTGGTGGTGACGGCGACTTGTCAAACAGGGGGGAAAGGCACAAAGGGACGCAGTTTTTCTTCGAATAAGGGCGGTGTGTATTTGTCGAAATTGACCTTCTACGAAGATTTATCCGCCAAGCATGCATTTAAAATTATGATCGGCGCGGCGGTGGCGGTGTGCGAAACGTTGCATTTTTACGGGATAAATCCTTTGATAAAATGGCCCAATGATATTTGGGTGAATGATAAGAAAATTTGCGGTATCTTAATCGAGAACGTTTTTTCCGCCGATAAAGTGCGCTCCTCCGTGGTTGGAATTGGATTGAACGTTTCCAATGAACTGCCTGCGGAATTATTGAATATTGCGACAACGATGCAGCTTGTGATGGATGATGTGCCTACGGTAGAAGAGGTGACCTGTCGATTGCTTGCCGAGCTTGATAAGGAATGGACAATGGACGATTATCGTGTATATATAGGATATATGGGGCGCGAGGTGACCCTGCTTTTGGGTGATGAACGCATACCTGGTAGGCTGATTTTTGTGGATGACGAGGGTGGCTTGCACGTCGAGGTGAATGGGGAAACCCGTCGTTTTACCGCAGCGGAAGTTTCTATCAGGCTTTAAGAATTTTAGGAATAAGGGGAATTGATTATGTATTTACTGACGAATGCGCAGATGCGCGCGGCGGACAATTACACCATTACGGAAAAGGGCGTACCTTCTTTGCTTTTGATGGAGCGGGCGGGCTTGGCGCTCGCGGATGCGGCGGTGGAATTTTTACCCGAGGGTAAAATTGTTTGTCTTTGCGGCGGTGGTAACAATGGCGGTGACGGTTTTGTTTGTGCGCGTGTTTTGAAGGGCTGTGGTAGAGAGGTTGCGGTGGTATGCATTGCGGAAAACTTTTCAACCGACTGTCGTGTAAATATGGAAAAGTGGACGGCGGCTGGCGGTGAATTGCTTGCGGATATCCCTGAAGATTGCGCGTTGGTTGTCGATTGTTTGTATGGTACGGGTTTTCACGGTGTATTGACGGGAGAGGACGAGCGCTTGGTGTCTAAAGCGGTGTTGCTTAGGAAGAAGGGGGTGAAGATTCTTTCCGCGGATATTCCATCAGGTGTAAACGGTGATAATGGATGTGTGGAAGGGGTAGCGATTTTTGCCGATAAAACCCTTTGCATTGGAGAGCTAAAGACGGGCGTTTTCTTAAACGACGGCATCGACCGTGCGGGGGAGATATCCCGTGCGGATATCGGTATTTCTTTGTTGGAAAAAGAAAAGTATGCCGTTTTGGTGAATAAAAAACTTGCGGCGGCTTGTTTGCCCAAGCGTAAGCGTAATACGCATAAAGGTAGTTATGGTAAGGCGGCAATTGTCGCAGGGAGCCTCGATTATACGGGGGCGGCATATCTTGCGGCGGCGGCTTGTTTGCGTTCAGGGGCAGGTTATACGGCGTTGTTTGTGCCTAGTGATATTTTACCTGCTTATTATCTCCGTTTGCCTGAACTGCTGTTAAAAAGCTCAAATGAAGGGGGCAGGTATGCGTTCAACGTGGGAAATATGCGTCAACTTCTTGCTTATGATGCGATTGCTTACGGTATGGGTATGGGAGAGAGTGAAGAAGTTGCCAAGGGCGCTGTGTGGTTGCTTTCAAATTATGAAGGGCGGCTTGTGTTGGATGCGGATGCTTTAAACAGCCTTGCATGCTATGAAAAAGAAAATTTGGCAGTGTTGTTTAAGACGAAAAAGTGCGACGTCCTTTTGACGCCGCACGGGAAGGAATTTACTCGTTTGTTTGGTGGATCGGTTGAGGAAGTTTATAAAAACGCCTTGAGGATTGTCAAAGAGAAGGCTGTTGCTTTTGAGGTGAATATTTTATTAAAAAATGCCGTATCCATTCTCTCAAATGGGGAACGAACTGCGATCAACGTAGCAGGGTGTTCCGGGCAGGCAAAGGCAGGTAGCGGCGACGTGTTATCGGGTTTGATTGCAGGCTTATGCGCGATGGGCATTTCTACCTATGAAAGCGGATTGCTGGGTGCCTATTTGGCAGGGAAGTCGGCGGAGTTTGCGGTAGAAACAATTGGCGAATATTCCTTGACGGCAAGTGACGTCATCTCGTACCTGGGTGTGGCATTTTTACATTTGACCAAGGATTAACGGCGTCCAAAGATACGTATTAACACGGACGTGAGTAATAAAATCCCCCCAAAAATAAAGTAGTAATAAGGGAAAGGACTTATCAGTGCGGTGGTAAGGGTCAAAACGGCGGCTGTTAAAAATGGCTTTGCGTTTTTACGTGAAAACCAAAGTTCTAGCCTACGCTTGCGTTTTTTGTCAGGGCTTTCCTCTCCTACATAGGGTTCAGGTAAAGTGTCGCTGTCTTTTAGCATAGCATATACCTCGTTTCCTGTTAGCGCACGGATCTCCAGCTTTTCCGCCAACGCATAGGCGTTGTCTTCAATTTTGGAACAGAGTAACACCTTTGTTTTGCTTGTGTTCAGCCGTGAAAATGCGGCAACCTCGTCTGCGGTAACGGGGGCGAAGGAGAAACGAAGCTGATAAAAGTAGCGGTCGCTCACAAGACGCAGTTTTCCAAAACGTTTAACGGTGCCGTCCTGGGTTAGACGCTGTAGGAAAAATTTTGTTTTTTCCTCATCGCTTAGACAAGCAAGGTGAAAAAGGAGCTTTTCCTTTTTTGCTTCGTCCGACCGTTTTAAAAAAAGCGTTTTCCGTTTACTTTGTAATAAGGTAAAAATGGCGCAAGCCGCCAAAATACCGCATATGGCGGCAAGAAAAAATGCAGGCAATAATCGTATCCCTACGGCTCGAAAAAGAAACAGCGTGCATAAAAACGTAATAAAAAAGGAAAAAAGAACATCAGAAATAAAAGCAGAACGTTTCATGTTTTGATTTTTGACGGATTTCTTCTTTGTTATACTTGAAAAAAGTAAAAAAATATAGTATAATAAAGAAAAGCGAAGGGTGCATATATGAGGATAGGTATTTTTGGTGGGTCGTTTGACCCTGTGCATAAAGAACACGTACGTTTTGTGGGCGCGGCAATCGATTGTTTGCGCTTAGATAAGGTATTCGTTATGCCTGCGCATACCCCTCCGCATAAGCCTTACCGTGTACTTTCTTCGGATGCGGATAGGTTGGAAATGTGCCGCTTGGCATTTTCCGCTTTGCCTGAGGTGGAAGTGTGCGATTACGAAATTTTGCAGGGCGGGACAAGTTATACCTACCTTACGTGCCAGCATTTTCGTGCGCTCTTTCCCGATGCGGAAATTTTCTTCCTTGTTGGGACGGATATGCTGCGTGATTTTCCGACCTGGCGTCAGCCGCAATCGATTGTAAACGACGTGACGATTGCCGTTTGCGGTAGAAACGACGAGGATGGCTGGTGGGAACAAGAACAGCAAACTTTTAAGGAAAAATTTGGAAAACCTTTTGCCCGTGTGGACTACAATGGGGAAGACGTATCCTCGACAAAAATTCGTGTTTTGGCAGGGGCAGGTATGCGTTTAACTGATTTTTTGGATGAAAGAACGGCGGCGTATATCGAACAAAACGGCTTATACAAAATTAAAAATGCCGACGTTGCACTTTCTCTAGAAAAACCGGAAAGACGTGCGCATAGCATACGAGTAGCCAACCTTGCGGCGGCACGTGCTTTACGGTTGAAAATTTCCGAACGGCAAGCGATTGCGGCGACGCTTTTTCACGATTGTGCAAAAAATTTGACGGAGAATAGCCCTTATATAGAAGGATTTATACCGCCCAACGAGTGGGGGAACATCCCAAAAACGGTGTGGCATCAATTTGCAGGCGCATATGTAGCGGAAAAGCATTTGGACGTGCAAGATGAAGACGTTTTAAATGCAATACGTTATCATACCAGCGCGCGCCCGAATATGAGCGAGTTGGAAAAGTTGATTTTCCTCGCGGATATGTTAGAGGAAGAAAGAAATTATAAAGGCGTAGATATTTTAAGAGAATTGTTTTGGCGTGAGGACGGCTTGGATGCGTGTTTAGAGCGTGCCTTGTACGAAACGTTGTTGTTTTTACAGGAAAAGCAAGCGGATATTTATTCCCTTACCCAAAATGCATATAATTTTTATAAGAAGAAGGAGTAATTATGGCACAAATTAACAGTAGAGAATTGGCGGTAGCGGTTTGTAAAGCGTTGGCGGATAAGCGCGGTAAAGATATCGTTGCTTTGTACGTGCGTGAAAAGACGGACCTTTGCGATTATTTCATCGTGGCAAGCGGTAGCAATGCGCCGCAAATTCGCGCGATGGGTGAAAGAGTGGAAGAATTGATTGAAAGAGAGCACGGCTTGGTGCCTTCCCGTACGGAAGGTGTGCGTGACGGGCGTTGGGCGGTTATCGACTACGGCGACGTTATCGTGCATATTTTCAATGATGAAACCCGTCTTTTCTACCATCTTGAAAGACTGTGGACGGATGGCGAAAACCTGCAAAAATTTGATGAGGATGCAGAGGATTTGGTTTCTGCAAACTAATCAATACCTCTATTTGACGTAGGCAGGTATGCGTTGAAACGTTTTATGGTTTAAAATTGATTTGTTTCGGTTCGCCGTAGCTGGTTTTGGCGCGCTTTGTTTTTCGTTCGACAATATAGTAAATAGGCTCCCTCTCAACAGGGGGCTTTTTTTCTTCGGGGGTTGGGGTTTCGTCGGGCTTTTTGTGTTGTGTTTTCCACCCGATACGCGCGAGAAGGATGGTGTGTACGCCTAAAAGGCAAACGGTGAAAAGTAGCAATGTAAACAATAGTCCCTTTACGGGAAAAACGGTTAAAATATTCATGTCTATATTATACGGCGTAAACATTGTCACAAAATAAAAAAGATAGGGATAAAAAGTAGAGGTTTGTCGCATAATTAGCATATGGAAGAGATGGAAAATAAAACCAAAATTAGTGAAGGATCTACCAAGGACGAAGGGAAATTGCTTCTTTCGGAAAAGGATGCGGCGGAATATTATGCGTATAAAAAGCAAAAAAAGATTGCGCAAATTATGGATGCGCTTGCACGCTCGGAAGGG
>JAFVQP010000028.1 GCA_017504735.1 Clostridia bacterium
GATTGAAGAATACGAGCATATGATGGTGCAGGCGGCGGTCGCAGCAAAGGAATGCGGCGGCGTGCACAATTCGCCGTTTACCAACGTAAACTTGTACGATTATAGCCTAGAGGTGCGGGATTCGGTATATTGCGCTTCCGAGGTTATGATTGCGGAAATCAAGCATTTGAAGAATTATATCGCGCTATTTTTGGATTTGTACCAGCAAAACATCAGCACGTTGACAAGAAAGAAACTTGAAAATCTTTTTGAAATTGCAAGACGTTTGCAAAGCGGTTCCCTCAATAAATACTTTAAGGAAAATGAGACGGAATTCTTTGCATTCTTCAATGCAAACAAACGCTTGGACGCTTGCCTTGAGAAGTACCATACAACCTGCAAAAAGCTGATTGATCTTGGCAAGGATTATAAGGCGATTGGAGAATGGTTGGAGACGGGCAGCACCGATTACGAAAAAAATAAGACGGTCAAGGCGGTGGCGAAAAAGCTTTCTAAGATGGCAAACACCGATTTGAGCGACGAGGAATTGATTTCGCTCCTGAAAACCGCCTACGATATTTACGAGGCGATGGATTGTATCCGTGCAAATACGAACCTTTCACAATATTTCACCATGGCGTTTGGCAGGGTGGATTTCTTCGATGCAAGAAAGAATTTCATGAAGGATTTGTACGAGTTGCACGCTCTGTGTGCCTCGGTGTTTATGGATTACAACCCGGACAGCTTTAACAGCATGTGTATGCGTGCGGCTTGTGGCTACACAGCGCCCGTTTTGCAGGGGTTAATGCGTTCGGTGACTTGCTTTAATGAGGCGGAAAACAGCTTTATCGCGATCACGAATGCGGATAGAGCGTACATCCCTATGGAAGAATTGTTGGAAAGCTATACCTCGAAAGCGGGTGCGTTGATTGAAAACATCGATATGCTTGCCAACTGGTGTATGTACAAAAAGACGGCGCAAGCGCTGGATAAAGCGGGGTTGACCTTTATTACCGATGCGTTGGAAAATGGTGCGGTATCGGGTGAAAATATCGTAGAAAGCTTTGAAAAGAACGTTTATAAAAACTTCCTGCAGACCAATATACCACTTGACCCTGTGCTTGCAAGGTTCTCTGCTGCGGTATCTGAAGAAAAAACGGAAAATTTACGCACGCTAATGGATGAGTTTGCTAAACTTACAAAAGAACATATCCGCGCGAAGCTGATTTCTCGTTTGCCGATGGATACGACGGACAGCACGCTTGCTTTAGAGATGGCAAGTTTCCAACGATTGGTAAAAACCAATCTGCGTGGTATGGGCTTGAGAAGATTGTTTGAAGAGGCACCTGCGCTGATGAAAACGATTGCGCCTTGTATGTTGATGAGCCCGATCACCGTTTCACAATACTTAAAACCTGAAAACGGGTTATTTGATTTGGTTATTTTCGACGAAGCGTCGCAAATTCCTACCGCGGAAGCGATTTGTTCGATTGCAAGAGGGAAAGAAGCCATTATCGTGGGCGACCCGAAACAGTTGCCTCCGACCACCTTCTTTAATAGCAATTACGTGGATGAGGATAATCTTGAAAGCGAAGATATGGAAAGCATCCTCGACGACTGTCTTACCATCAATATGCCGCAAAGACATTTGACTTGGCATTATAGAAGTAAGCACGAGAGCTTGATTGCATTCTCTAATGCGATGTATTATGAAAATAGACTGTGTACCTTCCCTTCGCCTGACGCGTTGGCGAGCAAGGTAAATTTTGTGTACGTCGAGGACGGTACGTATGATCGTGGCGGCACAAAGCGTAACAAAGAGGAAGGGGATAAGCTGATTGCCGAGGTATTGCGTCGCTTGACCGACCCGAAGGCAAGCAAGCAAAGCATTGGTGTCGTTACCTTTAGTACGGCGCAAAAGGATTATATCGAGCGTAAGTTGAGCGCATTGATTACGGAGAAAAAGCTGGAAAAGGTGGCGTATGAGCGTGAAGAACCGCTGTTTGTTAAGAACCTTGAAAACGTACAGGGTGATGAACGTGACGTAATTTTGTTCTCCGTTTGCTACGGTCCTGATAAGCTGGGCAGGGTATCGTTGAACTTTGGTCCTTTAAACCAGTTTGGCGGTTGGCGCCGTCTGAACGTTGCGGTTTCGCGTGCTAGGGAAGAAATGATGGTATTCTCGTCTATGACGGGGGCAATGATTGACCTTAGTAAGACGAAGTCACGTGGGGTTATGGGGTTGAAGGCTTTCCTTGAATTTGCACAAAAAGGTAGAACCAACCTTGCAATTTCTTCCGAAAACGTCATGAGAAAGCGTGATGGCATTGGAAAGTATATCGCGGAAGAGTTGGCAAGCTATGGCTACGATTGTCGTTACGACGTGGGTGCGTCTGGTTTCAAGGTGGATGTTGCCGTGATTGATCCAAAGGATAGGAAACGCTTTATTTTGGCAATTATGTGCGATACCCCCAACCGTTTCTCGGTGAAAGATCGCAACGTATTGCAAATTCAAACCCTCAAGCGCAATAACTGGAACGTAATGCGGTTGTATTCGGTGAACTATTATAACAATCCGAAACGTGAAATCAAGAAAATCAAGGATTTCCTCGATAAATTGACGGGCGCAGATAAGAAGGGCGGTGCAGAACTTAACCGTTATAAAAAGACCTATAAAAAGGCAAATTTGACGGAAATAACGGTGGAAAATGCCAACTACGTGACGTCGGGTGAGAATGATAAGGAAATTCTTACACGCTTGAAGGCGATTGTTACGGCGGAAGAACCGATTTCCTTTGATTTCCTCGTGCGCAGATGCTTAAATAGCCTTGGTATCACCAAATACGGCAGTAAAGTGGAAAACCGTATGCAGGCGTTGATAGGGCTTTGTGGGTTTAAGTATGAAAAGATTTTGGGTACGGAATTCTACCGTAAGACGGATAAGTGCGTTGGCTTCGACCATTATCGTGTAGAAACGGGCGAAACCGTGAGAAAGAGTGAAAAGGATTACACCCCCTATGAAATCATCTCCGTTGTGCGCGGCGCATTGGAAGATAAGGTGGCGTTGTATATGGAAGAAATTCAAACGATTGTTGCCTCGGTATTCCGTGTGGCGAAACCTACGGATGCCTTTACGACATACGTCAACGATTGTGTGACGTTGGGCGAAGAGAAAGGTTTGTTCTTGCGCTCGGTGTCGGATAGAATTTCTTTAGCGTAAGATAGAAAAGCCGCAAGAAACTGCGGCTTTTTTTGTGAGGTGTTATGAAAGAAAAGCGGATAACTGCACAACCTAACGAGGGGAAATTGTTTAATTTTCGCCTTGTGCTTTTTGCCGCAATCTTTTTGGTTGTAGGCATAGTATTCTGCTTTTATCATCGCTTTTACAGCTTGTCCTCGTTGTGGCTGTTGTGTTTAATTCCAATGGCGGCATTTCCTATATTTTTGTCCTTACCGTTTGGGAAATGGAAGGAGATGGGGCTGATTTTTGTGATCCTTTGCGGTTTTTGTTTGATGGGCTTCTTCGGCTTTGGTGTGGAAGTGAACCGTTACGAAAACGTATCTTCGTTTGGGGAGTGTTACTTCTCTGGACGAGTAGTGGAAATGAGCAAAGGAACCAACTCGGTAAAAGTAGTGCTTGATGATCTACGCATCGACGGCGAAGAGCAAAATTGTAAGCTCGTCGCATACCTGCCCACCTCATTACACGATAAAGTGACGCTTTCAGACGAACTATTTTTGCACGGTAACGTTGAAAAAAGAGAGATTTCTGCGGAGAAGTTTGCACGTGCGGCAAAGGACTTTGGGAAACGTATTTTTTTGACGGCAAACGATGTGGAAGGGGAAAAAACGGGACATCGTTTTGACCTGTTCTTGTTTTTAAATGCGCGCGCAAAAAAGGTAATTGACGAAGGTATGGATAAAACGCCTGCCGCTGTGACACGCGCGGTATTATTGGGGAATACGGCAGGGATAGAAGAAGGACTGTATGAAAATATCCGCTACGGCGGTATTGCGCATATATTTGCGGTATCGGGGTTGCACGTGGGCTCACTTTTTGCCTTTTGTTTACTGCTGCTAAAGAAAACCCCGATGAGGCGTTTGCATGGAGCATTGCAATTTTTCTTTGTTGCGATAATCCTCTTGCTTTATGCAGGGATTTGCGCTTTTTCTGCATCGGTCGTGCGTGCGACGGTGATATGTTTGATTGCTTACCTTGGAAAATTGATACAGGTAAAAACGGATTTTCTTCAATCGCTTGGCGGCGCGGCGATTTGTATCCTTATATTTACGCCATCTACCTTGTTTACGGTAGGGTTTCAACTTTCGTTTGCGGCGTGTTTCGGGATTGCCTTTTTGGCAAAACCAATAGGGCAGGTATTTGATGAAGGTGCAAAATTGTATCGAAAGTATTTCCCTATGAAATTGACGGAAGCGGAATTGCAGGCAATCGAAAATGAGGATACGATGCCGCCTCGCATTTCTACGCGCATCTATCGAACTGCGTCTTCCTTTTTGGCAACCAGCCTTGCTGCACAAATTTTTACCGCACCATTACTGTTACAATATTTTGGCTACATTTCAGGCTGGGCGTTGTTATTAAACTGTATTTTTGTACCGTTTATCAGTGTGATATTCTCCTTGCTTTTGATACTTGTCACGGTGGCATGTCTGATGCCGTTGGGACTTGCTACGGCAGTATTATACCTGCCTAACGTAATTTGGTCAGCAGTGCTGTTGTTGTTTGAAGTAGTGGACTTTACCTCTTTTGCGTTGGAAGGGGTTTCGATATCGGCAGGGGTGTCGCTGGTCTATATAGCCGCCACTTTGTTTTTTACGGATAAATGGAATTTAAAAAAATCCTTGCGTTTTACACTTGGTGGGGCGTGTGTATTGGCATTTGCCATAGGCATGGTTGCGTTGAATTTGTAAAAAAGCGTTTTTGGGTCAAAAATATAGGAAAAAGAAAATTGCTGGATATTCTTGCTTTTTTTGAAAGGGTATGCTATAATATAGCATATATCATAAAAATGGGAGGTTGCGCATGAAATACGTTGATTTTAGAAAATATACCGATGAAAACGGCGCGCAACCTATTTATTTGTTTGAGGGAGAAGAAGTATATTTCCGTGAAAAAGGTGAGGCACTTTTAAAAGCCCGCTTTTTACAAGAACCTACCCTCGATTATGCTACCTTTGACGGCGGTTCGCTGAAAGGGGATAAAATAAAGGCGTTGGTCGACGCGGTGAATTGTTTCCCGTTTGTCAGCGAGAAACGTGTTGTGCGGGTGAGCGAGTTTTATCCTGCGGATAAAGATTTTGACTTTTATTTAAAGGATTTGTTTGACAATCCACCTCGCGATGCGATTTTGCTGATTGTCAACGGCAATAAGGGCAAGGCTGGGACAGCGGCACTTGCGAAAAAACCCAACGTTACGTACGTAGATTGCGCCCGTTCGGATGAAGAAACGATTAAAAAATGGATTTACGGTACTTGTAAGCGCGCAGGGGTGTATGCGGATGGCGTAACCTGTGGGAAGTTGGCAAATTATTGCGTGTACGATATGGCGCGTATTGCGCAGGAAACGGAAAAATTGCTTGGATATTGCGTGGCGGTTGGCGAGCAGCGCTTGACAGACGAGCTTGTCGATGAACTCGTTTATCCTGATGCGGAATATAAGATTTACGAGCTTGCCAATGCGCTCGCACGGAAAAATTATTCCACCTATATGCGTGTGATTAAGGACTTGTCCACACGTGGCTTCAATGAAACCTCCCTGCTTTCGTCGCTTGCTTCTTACTTTAAGGGCTTGTATGAAACTTCGTTATGCAAGGGGAGCGATCAGGACGTTGCAACTGCGTTGGGGATTAAGGAATATGCGGCGCGGAAAAACCGTGAGCAGGCGGCAAAGTTCGGCAAAGAGTTTTTGTTGGAATTGTACAATGCAACTTACGGGGCAATCAGTGCCATCAAATGCGGCGAAATTACGCCGGCATCTGCGTTGAAAACGGTGACGGCAAAGCTATTTTTTGAAAATTGATAAAAATCGTGAGGAAATTTAGGAAAAAATACTTTCTTTTTCTCACGGATTTATATATAATATATTATAGGATTAATTTTACACACGCGCGTATTGCGCGCTAAGGAGGAAGGTATGGGAATAAACCTTTTGACAAGCGGATATGATTTCGCAGGACTGTGGGAAAACGTGATTTCGTTTTTCACAGGCATAAATCCCTTGCACGTTGTAGAGATTGTGATGTTTTTCTTCATCTTCTTTTTCGTGTCGAAGGTATTGCGAGATAATGATGCAACCAAATTGATGTTGGTATATTGGTTTATGATCATTGCAGGCGGTGCAATGCGCGTCTTTGACGGTGAGATTATGAAACCAGAATTTTTCACGTTTTACGTGATTTTACTGTCGGCGACAATGCTGATTATTTTCAACGTAGAAGTGAAGAAGTATTTTTGGGATGTGCATAAGATAAAAAAGGGTGCGACGGAAGGCTCGTCTGGAGAAACGGAAATCTTTACCCAAGCGGACACCGAACGTTGTATTGCGAACATTGTCAAAGCTTTACAAAATATGTCGAAAAACAACGTGGGTGCATTGATTGTGCTTTCGCGCGGTAGTTTGCCTAAGCAGGTTTTGCAAAGCGGTGTAATGATCGACTCGGAAATTTCTCCTCAAATGATTGAAGGCGTATTTTTCCCGAAAGCTCCTTTGCACGACGGTGCTATGGTCATTCACGGGCATAAAATTCAGGCTGCTGGCTGTTTCTTACCTTTGACGCAAAAAACGAGTTATCCTAAGGAATATGGTACCCGTCATCGTGCGGCAATTGGCATTACCGAGGTGGCAAACGTTATTTCGTTGGTTGTTTCGGAAGAAACGGGGATTATTTCCATTGTAAAGCAGGGCAACGTAACCCGTTACGCCGATTATGATATGTTGGTGGATGCGTTGAAGGATTACTACTGGCAGGATATGGCGTTGAGTACGAAAAAGGGTATCGGGGGTAACAAAGCATGAAATTCGGTAACTTTTTAAAGAGTGTATTTATTTCGAAATTTTGGATTAAGGCAATCACGCTGATTTTGGCGGTTTTTGTAGTGCTTGTAATTAGTTTGTAACAAAATTTATGATTTGAAGGAGTTCTATGGGTATAAAGGTATGTAAATTTGGCGGTACCTCGATGGCGGATGGCAATACCATTGCACGCAGCGCGGCAATTATCAATGCGGATAAGGAGCGTCGTTACGTAGTGGTTTCAGCCCCCGGCAAGCGCTTTAGCGGTGATATCAAGGTGACGGACCTTTTATACAAATGTGCGGATGCGTTAGAAACGGGGGACGAGAATGTTTTCCGTGAAACATTTGACAAAATCCGCGTGCGTTTTTTGAATATTGAAAAGGAACTGGGTAAAGACGTTGGCATGAAAGCTGGCTTGGATAAAGCGGAAGCGGATATGCTTGCGGGCGCAGGTAGAGATTATTGCGCATCGCGCGGTGAATATTTCGCAGCGTTGATTATGGCGGCTTTACTTGAAATTCCTTTTGTGGATGCGACGGAGTTTATTCGCTTCGACCATGATGGCGGGCTTGATAACGTGACGTTTGAGTTGGGTGCAAAGATACTTGCACAATATCCTAAGGCGGTAATCCCTGGTTTTTATGGATTGGGGGTTGATGGCAAGGTAAAAACGTTCTCACGTGGCGGCGGTGATATTTCTGGCGCAATTGTAGCGCGTTCGGCAAATGCAAGTTTGTATGAAAATTGGACGGACGTCAGCGGTTTTTATGCGTGCGATCCTCGTATTGTTCCCTCTCCGCAATGGATGTCGGAACTTAGCTATCAAGAACTGCGCGAGCTTTCGTATATGGGCGCAAACGTTTTACACAGTGAATCGATTTTCCCCGTGCGCACTGCAGGGATTCCTATCCGTATTTGCAACACTTTCCGTCCGGAAGATAAGGGTACATATATTGTAAAACATTCCACGCGCGACGTTGGCGAAACGGTGGTTACGGGTATCGCAGGGAAAAAGGGTTTTACCTCGATTACACTTGAAAAATCGATGATGAATACCGAGGTTGGGTTTGTTGGTAAAGTCTTGTCCGTTATCGGTAAATACGGAATTTCTTTCGAACATTTGCCCTCGGGTATTGATACCATGTCTTTGGTTATCGACAACGAGTTTATCAAAGAAGGTATTTTGCCGATTTTGTTAAAAGAGATGGAAGAGGCTGTGCATCCTGATAAAATCTACGCACATGAAGATATAGCCTTGATTGCAACGGTAGGGCATGGTATGGTTAAAAACGTTAGCGTTTCCGCGCGTTTGTTTAAGGCGCTTGCCGATGCACAAATTAATGTAAATATGATTGATCAAGGCTCGAGTGAGCTGAATATCATCGTAGGGGTAGAGGGAGCGGATTACGCCGCCTGTATACAGGCACTTTACAACGAATTTTTCAGCTAACAACAAAAGATAAAAGGAGAAAACAATGAGGGTCTATACGGTAGATTTAAAGGAAAAGTACACTTTTTTGCAGGGCGGCAACTTAGAATGTATCCTGATGGATTGTCCTATGGATTGGGAAAATCCTAGTTGGAAACGTCCCGCAGTGGTGGTTGTACCCGGCGGTGGTTATGCGATGGTAAGTAAGCGTGAAGGCGACCCCATTGCGGCAGAGTTTTTTGCACAAGGCTTTCAAGCTTTTGTATTAACGTATGAAATATCACCGAACGTGGCGTATCCCGAACAATTGTTGGAACTTTCCGCAGCAGTAGATTATATCAAAGCGAACGCAAAAGAGTTGAACGTGAATGCTGATGAAATTTTTGTGGTTGGCTTTTCCGCAGGTGGGCATTTGACGGCAAATCTTGCTGTAGAATATCAAAGCGTTTCGCAAAAAGCAGGTGTTGCTTTAAATGCAAAGCCGACGGCGGTAGGGCTTGGGTATCCCGTTATTTCTAATTTGTATGGTCACGTAGGTTCGTTTGACAATTTGTTGGTTGGATATACGGAAGAAGCGAAGACAGAGCTCTTAAAAACCTTAAACCTGGATCAAGCGGTTACGAAAGATACGCCGCCTGCCTATATTTTCACGACGTCAACGGATGAAATCGTACCTTGTATTAACTCGTTGCGCTATGCAGAGGCGTTGTCGAAGGCAGGGGTAGAGTTTGAGTTACACGTTCATCCACGTGGACCTCACGGAGCGGCTACGGCAAAGTTAGAAATTAATACGTATTATCCAGAATTGGAAAATATGAAAAATTGGATTGCGGATTGTTCAAGATTTTTCCGTATGTACACCGTAGAAAAAATGTAAAACAAAAAGAGGGGCGAACCCCTCTTTTTTTGATGCAAAAATCCATTCAATCCATACCTGGTACGCCCATTTACTGTTTTCTAGCACGAATATATTCTTTCCCATTGTATAAAGTACAACCGTGGACTTTTGCAAGTGCGGAAACGCTTACTACTTGATAACCATTCGCTTTTAGGTCGGGGAGTAACCGTTTTAACGCTTTGACGGTGGCGAGATAACCATCGTGCATCAGTACAATTGCCCCTGAAAAACGAGCGGAAAATACGCTGTGATAGATTTCCTCACTGTTTTTTCCTGTCCAGTCTAGGGTATCAATTGTCCAATTGATTACAGGCACTTGTAAGCTCGCTTTTACTTCACCATTAATAGTGCCAAAGGGCGGTCGCAAAAGGTGAAACGATTTTCCATCGATACGAGAAAGAATTTTGTCTGTTTCTAGAATTTCTTTTTGCAGGTCTTCTTGCGTTAGTGTTGTGAGATTAAGGTGGCGGTGGGTATGATTCCCCAATTCACAATTTAAAATGTGTGCCGTGTGCAAAAGTGGCAGCGATTCGTCCGTGATATGAACTCCGTTTAAGAAAAAAGTGGCGGTTGCCATACAGTCGGGGTTTTGTTCGTTATAATCGGCGAAGATAGCCAAAATATTTTCCATGGTTTTAGAGGGCCCGTCGTCAAAGGTGAATGCGATTAATTTTCGCCTACGGTCCACGTAAGATGTGTCAACGTCGGAGAGGTCCCAAAAGGAGCTGTCAAGGGATTGTTCCAGTTCAATGGGGGAGGGGGATTTTTCTTCCAGATTAGAAAAAGAAGGGGGCAGGTATGCGTTGAGATTATTTTCAGAGGGATGTTTAGCGTGACAACCTGCAAAAAGAGTAAGACAAATATAAAGAGTGGTAATTTTTTTTAACCCATGCA
>JAFVQP010000002.1 GCA_017504735.1 Clostridia bacterium
ATAAAAAAGAGTATCGTGCCTTCGCCTTCAAGCACTTATTCGGTAGCACGGCGACGGAAAGACGCGCTCACCTTGCACAAATCTTACAAAAGGAGTATGAGGCGGAGCCCACCTTTTTTGGTATAGAAAAGTAAAAGACGTATATACGTCGCAGGTCATCTTCTTATAGGCATCGGGATACTTCGTCGCGCTGTGGCAACCTTCGGTCACGTACGCCTAAGTACGCTCCCTCAGGTTATCCTCGCGCTCCTTGTCTACCTCGCCTCTAAAAAGATGCCGATGGTATGGATATTCCATACGAGGACGCTCGCCACGCCTTGATATGCTCGTATCTCCGCCTTTTTAATGTATAATGTATAGTGCATAGTGCAAAGTGGTAGAAAAAATTAAAATAATACCACAAT
Organism: Clostridia bacterium; assembly: GCA_017504735.1. Next base: position 405 of record JAFVQP010000002.1, read on the forward strand.
TATGCATTTTGCATTCTGCATTTTGCACTAATAGTGCATAGTGCAAAGTGGCGGAAAAAATTAAAATAATACCACAATTATGCATTCTGCATTCTGCATTTTGCACTAATAATGCTCGTGTCTACGTCTTTTACCTATAAACGAACTTTAGCACAGTCGTCGCATAACGCGGCGGCTGTTTGCATAGTTTTTCTAGGTTGACGCAAAATAGGGGAGAGTGGGCTGTGTGAAAAGTGGCTAAAAATTGCCCCTGCGCACCAAAAAAAGATAAAAAAAGTATTTACTTTTTGCCAAAGGTATGATATAATGTATTTGGTAGAAAATGGGCGAGTAGGATTTTTAGGCGAAAGTGCCTAAGCGATGCCGAGTGAGAAGGGCTATTTTCTATAAAATCACGAAAAGAAAAAAATTATATTTTTAAGGAGTTGTACTATGACCAACAACAAGAAAGTACTTCAATTTGTTGCTGACGTTGAGGCATTTGCGTGCCCCGACAAAGTGGTTTGGATCGACGGTAGCGACGCACAACGCGACGCACTCCGCGAAGAGGCTTGCGCAACGGGCGAGATGATTAAACTCAACCAAGACTTGCTTCCCGACTGCTACTATCACAGAACGGCTGAAAACGACGTTGCTCGTGTAGAAGACAGAACGTTCATCTGCTGCGAGAACGAAGAAGACGCTATGCCCCACTCGATTGTTAAGTGGAAGGCACCCAAAGACGCGTACGCAATGGTTAACGAAATTGCAAAAGGCGCGTACAAAGGCAGAACGATGTACGTTATCCCTTATTCCATGGGCGTCGTCGGCTCTCCTTTCTCCAAAATCGGTATTGAAATCACCGATTCCATCTACGTCGTCCTCAACATGATGATTATGACGCGCGTAGGCAAGATGTGCCTTGATCAACTCGGCGCTGATGGCGATTTCGTCAAAGGCTTCCACGCAAAATGCGACGTTGATCCCGAAAAGAGATACATCATGCACTTCCCTGAAGATAACACGATTATCTCCGTGAACTCCGCATACGGCGGCAACGTTTTGCTCGGCAAAAAGTGCTTTGCACTTCGTATCGCTACCAACCTTGGTAAGAAAGAAGGCTGGATGGCAGAGCACATGCTTATCCTCGGCGTAAAACGTCCTCAAGACAAAGAAATGAAATACGTTGCGGCGGCGTTCCCTTCCGCTTGCGGTAAGACCAACCTCGCAATGTTGATTCCTCCTAAGCAATACCTCGACGCTGGCTACGAAGTACAATGCGTCGGCGACGATATCGCTTGGATTCGTCAAGGCGAAGACGGCAGACTTTGGGCGTGCAACCCTGAAAACGGTTTCTTCGGCGTTGCTCCTGGTACCAACGAAAAATCCAACCCCAACGCACTTGCTTCCACGAAGCAGGGCACGATCTTCACGAACGTTGCATTGAACCCCGCAGACAACACCGTTTGGTGGGAAAAATTGACGAAGGAAGCTCCTGCAAACCTTATCGACTGGACGGGTAAGCCTTGGACGCCTGATTGCGGCCGCAATGCAGCGCACCCCAACTCCCGTTTCACCGCACCTGCAGAAAACTGCCCTTGCATCTCCCCTGAATTTAACTCGAAGGCAGGCGTTCCTCTTTCCGCAATTATCTTCGGCGGTAGAAGAGCTACGACGACCCCCCTCGTTTACCAGTCCAGAGACTGGAACCACGGTACGTTCGTTGGTACGATCATGTCCTCCGAAACGACCGCAGCTGCTACGGGTGCAGTAGGCGTTCTTCGTCACGACCCCATGGCAATGAAGCCTTTCATGGGTTACTCGGTTGACAAGTACTTCCAGCACTGGATCGATATGGGTGCTAAGGTTGAAGAAAGCAAGCAACCTAAGATCTTCAACGTTAACTGGTTCCGTCAGGACGAAAACGGCAACTTCATGTGGCCTGGTTTCGGTGACAACATGCGTGTCCTTGACTGGATCTTGGATCGTTGCGAAGGTAATGTAGAAGCACAAGAAACGGCTATCGGTTACCTTCCTTATGCAAAGGATATCAACATCGAAAACTGCGATATCACTGCAGAAACGTTGGAGAAGCTCCTCGTTGTTGACAAGGCTCGTTGGGCAGCAGAAGCAGAAGAAATCACTGCATACTATGCAGAAAACTTCGGCGATAAGATGCCTAAGGAAATCATGGCTAACCTTGAAATCCTTAAGGAAAACTGCAAAGAAGTAGAAGTTAAAGAATAATTTCACTTAGCATAAATAATAGAAAACTCCCGTTTCTAACGGGAGCTTTCTATTTATAAAGGTAGGTACGTATGAAGAAGGTATTGATTTTGTCAGGCAGCCCTAGAAAGGGCGGCAATTCGGATATTTTATGTGACCAATTTGCCAAAGGGGCGTTGGAACAAGGCAACGAAGTGGAAAAAATCTTCGTTGCAGAGAAAAAGATTGCTCCTTGCAGTGGCTGCTACTTTTGTCGAAAGAGTGGGGGCAGGTGTGCGTTGAACGACGATATGGGCGAGATCTTACAAAAGATTATCGACTGCGACGTGTTGGTTTTGTCAAGCCCCGTTTACTTCTACTCGATGTCCGCGCAGTTGAAGGCGGTAATTGATAGGACGGTTGCCCGTTGGACGGAAATCGCCAACAAGGAACTGTATTACATTACCACGGCGGCGGAAGAGGATGAAGATACGATGGACGGCACGCTTGCGTGTATGCGCGGTTTTGCGAAGTGTATCGACGGCTACTACGAGCAAGGCGTTTTATACGGCAAAGGTGTGGCGGAAAAGGGCGAGGTGTTAAACCGTCCCGAACTGATGCAAATTGCCTATGAGATGGGCTTATCCGTTCACGAGTAACGGATGAACAACAAAAAGATAAACGGCCTGAGATTTACGAAATCTCAGGCCGTCTACCTATATGATAAGGGGGAAAATGATGAGCTGATTTATGTAATCGTTGTAACCACAACCGATTTACAAGTATATTTTAACATGTTTATAAAAAAAAGTAAAGAAATTTTTTAAAAAATTTTTTCAAGTTAAAAAAGTAGTAGTTTCACACAAAAAATGACAAAAACTAACATTTTAACATATTTCCAGGGTTCTTAAGGAAAAAAATGAAACATCATCATAAAATTTGACACAAGAAGCAAGCAAAGATAACACTTAAGAGGTATGAGGCAATTGCGATGATAAGTGCAGTTGTCATTTTTTTTCGTTTTACCGTTGCGAAATACACCGCACCGATATAGAAGATGGTATCCGCTGTGCCGTAGGCAACGCAAGCGCACTTTCCGATATAGCTATCCACGCCATACCGTTCTAAAATTTGTGTTAAAACGGCAATGGAGCCGCTTCCTGACAAAGGTTTCATCAGGACGAGCGGTGCGATTTCTTCCGGTACGCCCGTAAAGGAGAAAAGGGGAGAAATCCACTTTGTCAGCTTGGCTTCTAAACCGCTGACCTCTAGTAATTTACACAGCATCATCACCCCGACGATATAGGGGAAGATGGAAAGTATCAAAGGGATTGCGCCTTTGACCCCTTCGGTAAAGCTGTCGTAAATTTTCACTTTTTTCCATGCTGCAAAAGCGAAGGAAATAAGAAAAATGAGTGGAATAATGATGGCAAGGAAGTAGTTCATCTCATACCTGCCCCCTTGATTTTACAGTTTTTGGGTAAAAAAAGGAGCTTTTCTCCGTTGCTGCAGGTTTGTGCGGCGGTATAAACAATCGGGTTAAAATAATCCCTAAAAAGGTGGAAAGCAGGGTGGCGAGAAGGGTGGGGATGACTACGTAGTTTGGGGAAGCGCTGTGCATTGCAACACGCACCCCGATGATAGCCGTGGGGATTAATTGTATAGACGTTGCATTTAACACAAACAACATCGCGGACGAGTATTCGGCATTTTCCGTTTTGTCAAGGAGGGTTGCCGCGCGGATACCGTAAGGGGTTGCCGCGCCTGAAATCCCCAGAAGATTGACGGATAAATTCATGCTGATGGCCTGCAGGGCTTCCTCGTTGTCTGTTTTGAACAGCTTTCGCGCAAGCGGTTTGGTAAAACGTGAGATATGGCGCGCCACGCCACTATCTTCCCACACGCGCATTAATCCAAGCCATACGGAATAGGTGGCGACAAGGGAAACGCAAATGCCTGCGCCCTTGCCTGCGCCGTCGAGTAATGCGCTGAGAAACAAATCGGGAGAAGTGCAAAGAAGTAATAGGGTGCTAATGAGAAAAACGACGGTAAAAATTGCATTCATGGCATAAATATATGCGTGGGCGTGATGAAAAATACTTCTTTTGTGCAGAGTGGGATATTTGAGGGGAAAAATGGGGTGTAAAACATTTTACTTTTTTTATAAAAAAGTATATAATGATTAGGAAATAGGAAAAAGGAGGGTTTTTTATGGCAAAAAAACCTTATTACATTACAACGGCAATTGCTTATACGTCGGGTAAACCTCATATTGGGAACACTTACGAGGCGATTTTGGCGGATGCAATTGCGCGTTTTAAGAGAAAGCAGGGCTACGACGTATTCTTCCAAACGGGTACGGACGAGCATGGTCAAAAAATTCAGGAAAAAGCGGAAGCGGCTGGGGTTACCCCGCAGGCTTACGTGGATAACATCGCAGGGGAAATCAAGGGGATTTGGGACTTGGTTGGTACTTCCTACGATAAATTCATTCGCACCACCGATGCCGATCACGTAAAGCAGGTTGCGAAAATGTTTAAAAAATTCTACGATCAAGGGGATATTTACAAAGGCTACTACGAAGGCATGTATTGTACCCCTTGTGAATCCTTCTGGACGGAAAGCCAATTGGTGGAAGGGAAATGTCCCGATTGCGGCCGTGACGTGAAGCCTGCAAAGGAAGAAGCGTACTTCTTCAAGATGGGCAAATATGCCGACCGTTTGATCGAGCATATCGAAAAACACCCCGAATTTATTCAGCCCGTTTCTCGTAAAAACGAGATGATGAACAACTTTTTGAAGAAGGGCTTGCAGGATTTGTGCGTGTCCCGTACCTCGTTTACGTGGGGCGTGCCTGTGGATTTTGACCCCAAACACGTTACCTACGTATGGATGGACGCATTGTCCAACTACATCACGGGCATCGGCTACGACGTGGACGGCAACCACACGGAACAGTATAAAAAATACTGGCCTGCGGACTTGCACCTTATTGGTAAGGACATTTTGCGTTTCCACACCATTTACTGGCCCATTTTCTTGATGGCGTTGGGTGAACCTTTGCCCAAGCAGGTATTTGGCCACCCTTGGCTTTTGCAGGGTGACGGTAAAATGAGTAAATCCAAGGGCAACGTAATTTACGCGGACGACTTGGCAAGATTGTACGGTGTGGATGCCGTGCGTTACTTTGTACTGCACGAAATGCCTTTCGACAACGACGGTCAAATCACGTGGGAGCTTGTCACCGAGCGTTTCAACACCGAGCTTGCAAACGTTTTGGGGAACCTTGTCAATCGTACGATTGCGATGATTGATAAATATTTCGGCGGTACGGTGGTAAAATCGTTGGTAGAAAACGAAGAAGCGCCCGACGCTGAATTTAAGGCAACCGTGACGGGTGCGGTGGCAAAAGTACAGGCAAAAGCGGACGAGCTTCGTATTGCGGATGCAATTTCCGAGGTGTTTGCGGTGTTTAGACGCGCCAACAAGTACATCGACGAAACGATGCCTTGGGCACTTGCAAAGGACGAAGCGAAGAAGGGGCGTTTGAACGACGTATTGTATAACTTGGCAGAAGCCATCCAAATCGGCGCCAGTCTTTTGGAAAGCTTTATGCCTGAAACGAGCGGTAAAATTTTCACCGCATACGGTGGTGAAACGCGCAGCCTTGAAGATTGCGCAAAATTCGGTTTGCGTGACAGCGTAACGGTAACGGCGATTCCCCCGTTGTTTGCACGTATCGACTTTAAAGTGATTGCGCCCGAAATTGAAAAAATCCGCGCGGAACAAGCGGCGGCGTATGCTGCGGAAATGGCGAAAACCGCACCTCAAGAAACGAAAAAAGAAGTAAAAGAGGAAGTAAAAGTGGAAGAAACGGTAGAAAAAACGCCCGAAATCAGCTTTGATGATTTCATGAAGGTACAGCTTCGTGTGGGTGAAATTATCGCGTGTGAAGCCGTGCCTAAATCGAGCAAGCTTTTGAAAGAAACGGTTAAATTCGGCGACGAAGTTCGTACGATTGTATCGGGTATTGCAAAACATTACAAACCCGAAGAAATGGTAGGTAAAAAGGTGGTATTCGTGACCAACCTCGCACCTAGAAAAATTTGCGGCATCGAATCGCAGGGTATGATTATGGCGGCGGAAGACGCAGATGGAAACTTCTCGCTGATCGTACCTGAAAAGGACGTTGCAAGCGGCACGGTGCTTGGTTAATGGCTGGATATATTGACGTGCATTGCCATTTGACGGGGGATGAATTTGACGCCGTCGGCGGTATCAATGAAGTGCTTGCGCGCGCCCGTGAAAACGGCGTGGAAAGGGTGATTTGTTCGGGGTTTGACCTTGCTTCTTCCAAGATAGCGAAAGACCTCGCGGACATCTACGAAGACGTGTATTTCTGCGCGGGTTTTCACCCTAGCGAGTTGAAAAAGTATAACGAGGGCGACTTGGAAGAAATTCGTGCGCTTTGCATGCACGAAAAGTGCGTGGCGCTTGGGGAAATTGGGCTCGATTATCACTTTGACGACAATCCGCCGAAAGAGGTGCAAAGGGAGCTGTTTTATAGACAGCTTGTCTTGGCGGACGAGCTTGGTTTGCCCGTAGTATTGCACAGCCGTGATGCCGCACAGGAAACTTTGGAATTTTTGCGTGAATATAAGGGGCTGTTAAACCACGGCGGGGTGATGCATTGTTACTCCTATTCTGCGGAAATGACGGCGGACTTTATCGCGTTGGGGTTGTCTTTTTCCTTTGGCGGGCCTTCGACTTTTAAGAATGGAAAAAAGGCGCAGGAATGTATTCAACGCATACCTGCCCCCCTTCTTTTATCGGAAACGGATTGTCCGTATCTTACCCCTGTGCCTTATCGGGGGACGTTTCCCAATGAACCGAAAAACGTAAAATACGTCGTTGACAATATGGCGGCGTTGTTAGGTAAAAACGTAGAGGAGATGAAAAATACGCTGATGCAAAATGCAAAAACGCTGTTTTTCAAGTTGAAATAAAATGGAAGAAAATAAAAACGTAAACGCACAACCCAATACTGCGGGTGAAAATGCCTCCAACGGCGGTAGAAAACGCCGCCATAAGCATAGAGGCGGACATTCTCACGGCCAAAACGGCCAAAACGGGCAAAATCAGCAAAATCAAGCGCAAAATACCCAGCAAGGTCAGGGTCAGCCCAAGCAACAGGGTCAGCAAAAGCCTCAACAGGGTCAAAAGAAAAATAACCAAAAGCAACAAAACAATCAAAAGCAGGGGCAGGCTGATAAGGCGCAAAACGCGCAAAAGCAGGCGCAGCCTCAGCAAAATCAAAACACTAATAAAAAGAATAAAAACAAAGATAAGGGGCAGGCACAGCCTCAAAAGCAAAACCAAAACCAAAGCCAAAATCAAAACAAAAATAATCAAAATGGCAAGGCGAACAACAAGGAAGAAAACCGCAAGGACACGTACCTGTATAGCCTTGACGGCAATTTGTACGTCAATTTGACGAACAAATGCTCCAATGGTTGCGACTTCTGTGTGCGTAACGAGCGCAGTAGCTATTACGGCAATTATTTGTGGCTTAGAAACGGTGATCCCACCGTGGAAAAAGTGATTGCGGCGGCAAACGGTTTTGGGGATTTGTCCCGTTTTAAAGAAGTTGTTTTTTGTGGCTTTGGCGAGCCTACCTATAAAGTGGCGGAAATGGTCGCTTTGTGTGATTTTTTCCACGGAAAGGGCATGAAAACCCGCTTGAATACCAATGGGCAGGGGAACCTTATCAACAAGCGTGATATTGTCCCCGATTTGAAGGGGAAAATTGATTTTGTCAACATTTCCCTCAATGCGTCTTGCGTGGAAAAATATCAGCCCATTTGCCGTTCGCAGTACGGTGAAGCAGGCTTTGCGGGGATGATTGACTTTGCAAAGCTTTGTCGAAAAGAAGGGGTGGATTGCCGTTTCTCCATCGTCGATTGTATCGGTGAAGAAGAAGTGGAGGCGTGCAAACGCCTGGCGGAAAGTGTACGTATCCCCTTATACGTACGCAAATACATTACTGATTCTTAAGAGGTAAACGCATATATGCGTCGCAATACTTCGTTGCGGCTCCGTGTGCCTCAGTCACGTACGTCTATGTACGCTCCTGTCGGCATACTCGCCGCGCCTTGTCTTGCTCGCATCTCTGCGTTTACGGCTTCGTACTGTATCGAAGTGATATACGGGGCAACCTGTAAAAGAGAGCAAAAACACTCATTACAAGGTCAAGCGGAACGCTTGCTCGCATCTCTGCGTTTACCAAGATAATCTTGGAGCTAATAAGGTGTCTTATCGCTCGTGTTTCTAGATGGCATCGCCCATTCACGAGAGTGATATACGGGTAATCTAAAAAACGAGAGAAAGCACTCACTACAAGGTCAAGCGGAATGCTTGCCAAGTTCAGCTTTGTTTCGTACTGGAGCGTTGTGGATATAAGTGCATTGACAGCTCCGCTGTCGTCGTGGCAAATATTAGCAATAACGCAACACAAAGCGTTGCAATTCACGGAGCGTTAGCGAGAATTCATGAACGCTGTGCGTTCAATTCACGCCGTTAGGCAATTCATTTGCTATAACAGAGCACCCATGTATGCGTTCACGAACTTTCGTGGGCGCAAAATATTGTAAGGAGAAGACTATGCAAGAGCTTCGCAGTGTGTTGGAAAAACACGGTTTTCATTTTAAAAAGCAGTTTGGTCAAAACTTTATATCAGACGGCAATTTGTTGCGCTCCATTGTAGAAGCATCGGGTATCACCAAAGATACGACGGTGGTAGAAATCGGTTGCGGCGCAGGTACGCTGACGCGCGCGTTGGCGGAAGCGGCAAAGCAGGTTTACGCCTTTGATATTGACCGTGATTTGCAACCCGTTTTGGCGGAAACCTTGGCAGGGCTTGACAACGTCGAGGTGATTTTCCGTGATTTTAACAAGCTTGACCTCAAAGAATTTGAAAAGGAAATTGAGGAATACACCGTGGTGGCGAATTTGCCCTATTATATCACGACCCCCTTGGTGACAAAGCTTTTGGAAGAAAGTGACAAAGTGCAGGGGCTGTCCATTATGGTGCAGGAAGAAGTAGCCGATCGTTTTTGTGCGAAAGAGAACACGCCGGAGTATGGTTCGATTACGGCGGCGATTGCCTTGAAGGGTTCGGCGAAGGTGGTAAAACGTGTTTCACGCAATCTTTTCTATCCCCGTCCCAATGTCGATTCCGCGGTGGTAAAAATTGAATTTGAAAGGGGCAGGGTTGCGGTGAAGGATGAAAAAGCCTATCGTCAAACGGTAAAATGTGCCTTTTTAAATCGCAGAAAAACCTTGGAAAATAATCTGGTTAATTTCTTCAAATTAACGCGTGACGAAGCGAAAGCCGCTTTGGAAGAAGCAGGGGTAGAAGAGAAAGCGAGAGGGGAAACCCTGTCGCCTCAGCGCCTTGCAAAGCTGTCGGACGTTTTATTGGACCGCGGGATTATACAACTGTAAATCAATCTAAAAATTTACTCCTCAAGGCAGTTTGCTTTGGGGAGCTTTTTCTTTAACAATTTAAAAAGAAATTAAAAAATAGTAAATTATTCCACAAAATCCTTGCAATCTGTGTCGAATTATGTTATAATGTGTCTAATATGCTATAATAATGTAAGCGCGTGTGCGCGTCTCGTATGTGTGCGTATACTAGGGGATGCAAAACCGCTTCAGTGATTGGATAGGTGTAAAGATGGCGATTATTCTTAACATAGGCTTAGATTTGGGTGGGGATACCTTAAAGGTGGCGTATTCCTATGCGGATAAGGGGAGGAGTTTTTACGGCAAGGTTGTCGATAACACTTCACCCACGCAGCTTGCCATTCCGTCGGTTGCATTTTACCGTACGGAAACAAAGGAATGGCTGTTTGGGTACGACGTTGACAACAGCGGTGAAGAGGACTTTGTAACGGTTGTAAAAATTAAAGACCTATTATCCTTGTTAAAGGAACATGCGGCTGTGCTGGAACCGGTGAAGGGTACAGATGAACAACAAACGTTGGCAACGCAAAGAAATGAACAACGGATAAAAGAGAGTGAACAAATCACAAAGAAAAATGCGGAATATTACGCAAGTAAAAAATATTTCCCGAAATTCCATTTCCCGACGAGAAAGGCATTCCTTTCCAACTTTGAGGATATGGTCAACGAAAGTGAAGTGTTCGAGGCGGATGAAACGCCGAAGATGGTTTGTCAAATGTACTTTGCATACGTTTACAAACTAGTAAAAGCGTTCATCGTTCGTTTGCAAGCACGTAAAAACGTTGTGGTATCCGAAATTGAGGTGGGCGTTGTTCGTCCTCCGAAAGCCTGCGATGCGTATCATGATGAAGTGGCGAGATTGGTAAAAGAAACGTTTGGCGTAGAACCGAAAAAAGAATTGTCCTCTACAAAGGCGATCAGCGTATTGGCAAGCCACAGAAATTTGTTGAGGGCAGGCGACAGTTTCTTGATCTTCGACCTTGGGGAAGAAAGTATTTCCGTAATCAAAGGGAAGAGCGGTTACGGCGGACGTGTAACGGTTGACGGTGAAACGGGTCATAAACCTCCTCTTCATCTTGGCGGTGCGGACGTGGACGCAGAGATTGCGAAGTATTTGGAGCAATCCATCCATGCCCGTGAAACGATGGGTACCCCCTCAGCGGGAGAAGAAGGGCATATTTATGAGGACGGCTTGCGTTCCAAACAGTATTTGGGCATCGGGTATATCAAAAAGGCAAAGATGATCCTCAGCCGACCGCTGTCCCCGAGCAGTTGTTTTGCAAAGGGTGTCCCGGTATCCCTCATTCGAGAGGTTCGTATCCAAAGATTGCTGACGCGAGAAGACATGATGAACTGTCTTGGTATGAACAACAACACTCGCTTGGCAAAAATGATTTCCGATTATATATTTGAGGAATTGAATATGACTGCCAGCAAAGACGTAAACAAGGTCTTCTTGTGTGGCGGGTTGGCGGAAACCTACGGCTTAAAAGAAATGGTAGAGGCGAGGGCGAGAAGGGAAAAACCTAACGTGCGTTTTTGTTCGTTTGAACAAGAAGGTGCAACCAACGATGGGTTTGCGATTCAGGAATACGAAGACGCCGTATATGCTTCTGCGGTAGGCGCATCCCTGGCATCGATGCTCAATTATGACTTATCTACGGTACTCACCTATTCCTATGGTACCTGGCTGACGGATAACGGGCGCAAATATCTTCGAATTTTCGTAGATAAGGGTACGGAAATCAAGTTGGCGAAAGGTCAAAAGTGGAAGACCTTCCCTACCGACCTATTGATTGGCGGTATGGGGCCTGAACGAGAAGAAATTTACTCGATTAACATCACGCAAGCGGATTTGCAGTCCATGGTAAACGGAAGATTGTATCTGGGTGAAATGGGCAGTACGGAACGAAGAAGAAACGAGCTTACGTACGGTTTGGAAACCAAGGCGGGCGGTGACAACGGTGAAATTCGTTTGTATTACGGGACGCGCCGTATTCGATTGCCGTATATCCCCAATGCAAGGGATAACCGCAACCGTTTCCGCGCAAAGGAAGGTATTTCGGTAAACGCAGATGGTTTGGTACAGCCGTTTATTGCAAACGCATACGAACTGGAACATAATGAAGCGTTGAATACTAAGGTAAAAATCAATTTCATCGATGAGATGGCGACGATAAGTAAGAATAAACTGTCCAATTTGGCGAATCCGAACCATTTGGAGCGTAGCAAAATCGAATGGCAGACCAAGGAATATGAAATTGATTCAAAATACATTAAAATAGAATTCTCCGGGGTAGAAGGTTTTACCGGCGGGGTTAGTGAATAAGGGAAAGAGGTTGAAATATGGCAAATAATCAATTTGGAAACGCAAAAAACACAATCGAGGCGGATTTCCTCTCAGTAATCGAGGATTTTGACTTAGAGGTCACAAACGAAGCGTATGACATGGAAATGCAACGTGCCAACGTGTCGGACGAGCCTGTGGAATATACGTCGGAAGTAGCCAACATGAACAAAGTCGTGGTTGAATTGGACCGTTATGACGACTTTGCGGCTTTAAAAATTAAACCGAAGGATTATGAAGCGGAAACGGAAGACGGGTATGGTATTCATCTTCGCGAAGGGCAGTTAGAACCCATTTATACCCACCAAAAAGAGGCGGCTCGCCGTTTCTTGAGCGAACACCGTGGGTTTGGTATGCTTGCCGACGTTGTAGGTAGCGGTAAAACTTTCGAAGCGGGCGTCGTTCTCAGTGAATTGGCAATCCGTGGCTGTATCCGCTCGATGCTGGTCGTTGCGCCTGAACAGGTATATTCGGCATGGATTGAGGTTTTGGAAAGCTACTTCGGTTTGGGGAAAGGCGTGTTGAATGAATTGGACGCAAACCCCAATTGGAGAGAGTTGACAAAGGTACAAGGGAATTTCCGTTACCTTGCGAAACCTTGTATCGTAAAGATGGAAGATTTCGTTCGCTGGGATAGAGCGCAAACGAATATCCTTTTCGACGTTATCGTTGTCGATGAAGCGCACCATCTTTGCGATTCGGAAGGGGAATTCATCGGTGCGATGGAACTACTTTCCTACTTGATGAAAATTAAAAAGGATGCCAATAAAAAGTATTGCTTGTTGTTGACGGCAACCCCTCACTCTGGTAACCTTGAAAACATGTTCAACCTTTGGTACTTCATTCGTTGTGAAGGTGGTAAGAGTGAAGACTTCAGACCGGAAACCTTGACCCACTCGGAAGAATATCTTCGTGAAAAAAGATATTACAAGGACCACATTTGCCGTGGTGCAACGACGGTCATGGAATTTATCAACAAGGTAAAGATACAGGAAGTAGAAGAAAACGACGCATATTTGAAAGAATTGTTGAACTATTTGAAAGTTTCCTTTGCGCAATACTCGGGGTTGACGGAAGCGGAACGTTTGGAACGTATCAGTCAATTCCTTCGTGAGCACGACGAAATTGCGGCAAACGTTCGTAAGAGAGTTGCAAGCGCATACCACAACGGTGTTTTGCGTCCCATCATGGTAAGACAGGCAAACAACGGTTTGGCAAAGAAAAAGAGCGCGATAAACTACTTGTTCTATCCCACGGAATCGAATGATAAGGTGGTTACCTTACAAAACGAAAAGCGCAACGGTCTTATTCAGGTTGACGTGGAAAACTTGAACAACAATCAAGCGATTGAGGTGGATGGCAAGAAACTTTCGTTGCGTGCCTACATCAAATCGTACGAATCGGGCGTGTTGGATGAATCGGTTACGAGAGATCACATTACCCAGTTTATTACGGATAAGTTCTTCAATGGTATCGGCGTAAAACCTGAATTGTTTAAGAAAGTTGGTTCGCTTGGTTATTATAAGGGTCAGTTGTTGGAAATGCCTTTAAACGTCAGCAACGAATTCTACCCCGTTCGTTTGGGGAACAAACAAAAATGCATAGATGCAAAATTGGAAAAGTTAAAAGAATTGTTGCGTCTTAATATGAACTCCCGTGTAATCGTCTTCTTCGACTACGATAAAAAACGTTCGGCGGAAACGGTTGAAAAGGTAGAAAAAGCCTTGCGCGAGGAAGCGGATTTAAGCGAACGTTTGTTGCTGGGTGTATCCACCAACCAAAGAGAAATCGAATCGGAATTTGAAACGGATAAATGGGATAACGGTATCCTGCTTGTAAAAGAAGCGGCGTTTACGGAAGGTATCAACCTTCAATCGGCAAACATCATCATCAACTTTGAGGTTTCGCCTGACCCTCTTGCAATGGACCAACGTATCGGCCGTGCATTCCGTTTGGGTCAGAAACACGACGTTGTCATTTACTCGTTTGCGGATATGTGTAAGCTGGAAGGCTACGCTTTGATGTATTTCTCCGGTATCGGTTTGATTACCAGTAGCGGCGGCGACGCAACCATCTTGGCAGGTAGTAACAACGAACGTATGGTAACCATTCGTTGCCCGTCTTGCGGGAGGGTGGAATTACGTTCCCAGGAAGAATATGAAAAGTGGCGCTTTGAAGATTCCGACAACTTATATTGTACCAATAGAAAATGCCGAATGGACAATATAAGAGGTACACTGATGAATGAAATCAGTGTTTACAACTTCAAGTGTGACAAAAACGAAGCGCACGTATTTACCCGTTCGGTTGCAGATGAAGGTTATTTCTGCGTATCCTCTTCGGATATTCAACAGGGTATGATGCAGGAAACCGCAATGCGCAGCAGTATGTGCAGCCACGGAAATAAAAAAGATCGTTCGTTCTATTGCCGTAAGATTTGCGCCTTGGCGCATTGTGAATTCTTCACAAGAGGGGATATGGCAGGTCAATGTAAAGCCTTGGAAGAATATAACAAGAACAAGAACATTGACGATGCTGAATTGATGTGTTATTGTGAAACCTGTCCTCATCAGCAGTTGTGTAAGACAAGAGGCTGTATGGTAGGGGTTGGCGCGGATAGCATCAAGAAGTGCGGTGACTGTCGATTCAGTATGTGTAACCCTAAACCTCATGAAATCGTCTTTAACGATAAGTGGGAAGCGAAGTGTCCGAAGTGTACGGGTAAAATCAGACCGATCATGGCAAGAACGTTTGCAACGTATATTCGCGGTGCTTGGGATTATCAATTTGACGGAGGCGAGGCATTCTGCCGTAACCTTGGCAATGAGCGTGCTCATATTGCCGAAATTAAAGAAATTTTGGAAAAAGATGAAGAACAAAGATGATTATTGGTAGAGATTATAAAAAGGCCTTTAACAGTGCCTACGAATTGATTAAAAGCGGTTTACTTAGCGACAATGCGTATTTGCGTGACCAACGTATTTATGTGGAAAATCATGAACCCAACGTAATTTACCATGGACGCAGCGAATACAGATATGAAGAGGAAGATTCCTTCAACAGTAACGTTGGCGAAGCCTTGTTTACCATGGAAGGGGCTACCTGGTTTGAAGGCATCCGTAACGGCGGCGAAGCCAATGAAAACGCACAATGGATTGCCTTCCTTTCCGCGCTCGCAAGAGAATATCATAAGAAATATTCCTTGATGGAATATTCGCAAAGCACAAGAAACGATGCGCAGCTTCGTGCGGAAGAAAGAGCGGCAAAAGAATTGATCAACAAGATTGTTCGTTTGCTTATGCCTCATCTTGGGGAAGTGAACGAATGGGGGGATTTGCAAAACAACGAAGTCGATTTGTACGGCGTATCCCTTCGTATTGAAATCAGCGGCGGTAACATCCCTGAACCTGTACCTGTACTTTGTAAGGTATATTTCCGTCGTGACAACAAGGGTTCGATGCAGCCTTTGGAAAGCAGTGTTGCGGAAAATATCGAAATGTCGATCAACGAAGTTTCTGCGTCCGATCACGGCAATCAAAAGATTCAAATCGACGGCCGCGTTATCAATGATACCCTTCGTAGCTTGGGTGATTTGGTGTCGGGGGAACATCTCAAGAAGGGCAAGAGCTTGATTAAGTG
The DNA here is from genome assembly GCA_017504735.1 of Clostridia bacterium. The sequence continues at coordinate 16,099 of JAFVQP010000002.1, forward strand.
CCTTTGTTGCGGTCTTGAAGACAAAAAGGCGATTGTGGATATCCGTAAGAGAGCTGCAAACGGTGCAGCGAAGTTCGAATGCCGCGCGGTAAAGGTTTTGGGTATTTCCCACATCAAATGGCGCGATCAAACGGTTGACGCATTCATCAATCAGCAGCCTGTATTCCGTGTGACCCTCGGTATCAACCAAAACGTTAGCATGCGTTGTTTGAATTGTCAAGAAGACGCTGCTTTGATTACGGAAAACGTAATTTCTTACAACGTGAAAGACGAGTTTGGTAACATCGAACGCAAAAAGGTTGTGCTTGACAAAAATGCGGCAAACTTTGGTTTGTCGGCGCAAGAAATTGCAGACATCAAAAACAACTTGTTTGCGGATCACTTGGTGGATATCAAGTGTCCTGAAAATCCTCGTAAGGGCGATTGCCACAGATTGCGTTGTAGAGATCAATTGATGACGTTCGAGCTTGCAAACGGTGAAAAAGTACGCAAATGTATAGATTGCAGCTATCCTGAAATCATCTATAAGAATGCAAAGGGTGAAAAATTGTACACGCCTAGCCTTCAGCTTGCAAGTAACGTGGGCGACTTGATGAACAAGGATGAACTGATAAAATGTAATTGTTGCGGAAGATATTTCACCCGCGACGACGGTTCGGCTAGCAACGGCGGTATTGCGGAAGGAAAGAAAAATTGCGCCTTCTGCGCCACGGCTTCGGCGAAAAAGGGTGCAACGGAAGCAAGTGCAAGATTTAAGCGTTATGCTTGGATGTTCCCGACTTGGACGCGTGCAGCAAGTCTTGTGGGGGATAAGCTTTGCTATGAAGACGATGAAATTTTGCTGTTTGTAATCGGTGATAAGAAGTACAAGGTGGACAAGGTGTCCATCGGGGATTTCGGATACGTAGATGCGCCGAAGAGAATTAAGTGATGGACTTAGAGGGAATGTAATATGGAGAATATAACACTTACACAAAAACGAACGAGCAGCCCGAAACTGTTTTTGCTTCTCAGTTCGATTATTGCATTATTAAGTAACGTTGCAATTATCATTTTGTTGGGCGTGAATGGCGGCGGTTTGCAATATTATATTGCACCCATCGTTCTTGGCGCGATGGATTTATTGCTGATTGCCAGCGTTTTGCTCACCAACTACCGCTTTAAATACGGTTTGTATCAAAGTATTGCGTATATAGCCATTGTGTTTGTAACCATAGTTGCAACCATGGTGTTCCGTTATCAAGGAAATAAAGCTCGTATCTTCTCGTTGATTTCGGAAATTATTTGGATTTTTGTACACTTGGCTACGATGGTAGCGGTATTTTTCACGACTTTGCGCGCGGCGAAATATCGCAAGTGGGCAATGCCTACGGGTATCGCAACCTTTGGTGCGTTTGCGGCGGCTTGCGCTGCTTACGTAATCTACATTGCGGTTACGGGCTACTTTGGACAAGGCGCAGTAGGTATGCTTCGTCCTTTGTTGTACGAATATGATCAAACGACCAAGACCTATACGGTTGTAGGCGTAGGCGAAGGGAAGGGCGACACGATCGTAATTCCTGAAAGCTTTGATACCATCAAGGTATCCAAAATCGATTGTAACGTCTTCGCTGTGGATACGGTAAAGGACGTATATTTGGAATGTGCAAATACTGCAACGTTTACCAACCTCGCGGCATTGTCTGATTTTAACAGCAACGTAAAGGTACATATCCCCAAAGCAAATTACGATATGCTTCGTAACGGCTTATACACGCAAATGGCAAGCGTTGGCAACGTAACGAGCATTGCGAATAATGTAAAAGCACTTACCGAAGTAATGGCGCCTGCGGGTTTGGCTGAAGACGAAGTATATGTAAGCTATACCTATACGAAGGAAGATTTAGAGAGTGTAAACGGCAACTACTTGCCTACGAAGTACCTGAAAAAGGGTACGGTATTTAACGCTGCTGATTATGCGGAAGAAATCCCTTATGCAGCGCATATGAGCGAAACTTCGGATGAAGATTTGCACTGGTCGTTTAACAACCTTCAGCAATGCATTTTTACTGGTTTTTATAATGGCGAAACTGCGCTTGAAGGGGCAAAAATTGATAAGGATATACAAAACGTTTCCTTAAAGTTTGAAAAAATCTACCGTGTATCCATTTTGGACGATAACGACACCAAATACGAAATCGAAGACAGCTTCACGCAGACGATGGTAAACAATGAAGCGTTGACGTACCGTTACATGACGCAAAATACGGCAAACGACATTCTTGCTTCGATTCAACTTCGCGACGGCTTTGATTTGGCGTGGTATTACGGTTACACGGAATTTAGCGATTTGAAGGGATTTTTGAAGGATACGATTCAACCTAGCAATTATGAAATTGTAAGCATTAAGCCCAACTGGACGTTGCGCGTGCCTACGATTACGGAATTGAAGACGAACTATGCGGACAATAAGGTTACGTATGGTGAGGATTTGAAGTTCTCTGCAATGGCGCAAGCACCTGCAGACGGGTTCGAGTTGGAATTGAAGTGGTTAAAACAAGCAAGCGTAGAACATACGGGTACGACCTATGAGATTGATACGATTGATATCGATCAAGGCGGTAGCTATACCTTATCGGTTACGGCATCTTGGCCTGAAAAGACGTCCTTGACGTCCAACGTAAGACAAGATATTGACGTAGAAGTATTGAAACGCGCAATGCCTTTCACCTGGATTTTACCTGCATACCATGGGTATGAAGCATTGGATAAAACCTATTCGGTTGCGTATGACGAAACGGAAATTGTAAAAGAAGACGAAATTACCTATGTAATCCGTGACGCGAAGAATATAACCCAAGGGGTTACCCTTCGCAATGCGGGCGATTATGAAATGAAAATCATCTTGACGGGTGAGACAGCGGAACGTTATTTTGTGCCTACGCATACTGAGGAAGGCGTGGAAGATAGCGATCCTATTCAAATGGGTGAGACTGCTACATATACCATTACTCCTCATCAGTTGGATGCAAATTGGGATGAAGCTTCGTTTGCGCACACCTATGATGGTGCGCCTTATCAGCCCTTTATTAACGGTACGTATGGTATTGGGGAAGAAATGTACACCCTTATTGATATATATATGGACAGCGCGCAGACGCACGCGGGCACGTATATGGCAAAGGCGACTAGCCAAAACCCCAACTATATTTTAAGAAACCCTGAAAAACAATTCGTGATTAATCAAAGACCTGTTCATTTTGAATGGGATAACATTTCGGAATTGATTTACAACGGACAAGAACAATCGGTTGAAGTCATTTCGATTATTGACGTAGTGTTTGGTGAAGAACAAGACATCTTGGACAGCTTGATTTACACGGGGCAAGGAACCAACGTAGATAGCTATACCATGAACGCAAGTTTCCCTGAAAATAGCAACTACAAATATGCCGAAGATGAAATGGGTAATCACGATTATGCAATTCTCAAGGCAGATTTGACCGTTGTTTTGGAGGCACATTCGAAAATCTATGATGGTAAAATCTTTACCGCGAATGCAGAGGAAAAATATAGCTATCTTTGCGATGGCTTACAAGGTAAAGATACTTTTGAAGAAGTGTTTGCAAACTTCGCTTACGCTGGCGATGCTATTGAGGCAATCAATCAGGGTGCCTATGTGATTGACACCAGCTACGATGAAGGTGAAAAGTACGGCAACTACAACATCAATCACGACACCTATGTGATTGAAACAACCACGTTGACGATTGAACAGCGTCTTGTAACCTTGACCTGGCAAGAAAATTTGTCGAATGTATATAACGGTGAGGAACAAGCAGTAAAGGTTATAAAAATTAACAACGTTGTTGCAGAAGAAGAAGAGGCGCAGTTGGAGTTGTTGGAATATACGGATAACGTAGAAACCAACGTAGGGACATACTATGCACACGTAGCGTTCCCCGCGGATAGCAACTATGCGTTTGATATTGAGAAAAATGAGAACGGTCAGACGGAATTCGAAATTACGAAGAAAGCTTTGACCTTGACGATTACCCCTGCAGAAAAGACGTATGATGCTAAGATTTATGTATCGGAAGTAGAGGGTGAAGAAAAGAATTTTGAATACGTTTATGATGGGCTTGTTGGCGAAGATACCTTTGAAGAAGTAATTGTAGGTATTCAGTTTGCGGGCGCGGCAACCACCGCAATTAACGCAGGTGAGTACGAGTTATCCGTAGAATTCAGCGAAGGTGAAAAATACGGCAACTACGAATTAAACGAAAACGCTCCTTATCTTGTAAAAACTTCTACGTTGACGATTCATAAACGTCCTATCACTGTAACGTGGCAGGAAGAACTCAGCTTCGTCTATAATGCAGCGAGCCAAAGCATTGAGGTGGTAGCAATCAATGAAGCACAAGGCGATGAAGGCGCGGTAGCGGGTGAAGAAGAGGATATCTTGACCTCTCTTATCTATACGGGTGAACAAACCAACGTTGGTACGCATACGATGACGGCAACCTTGCCCACCATCACCAACTACGTATTTGCAAACGAAGAAACCAATAAGCAAACCTTCGACATCACGAAGAAGGCTTTGACGGTTACGGTAACTGCAGGTGCGACGGATGGCAAGTCGAAGATTTACGACGGTATTGCTTATAGCGATTACGATTATGCAGTAGAGGGGTTGGAAGGCAGCGACCTTATCACGGAAGTTGCGAAAGACATCGAATGCGTAGTTTCCTTGCAGGGCACGACGGCATCCGTTACCCCTACGAACGCGGGCGCGTATGAAGTAAGGGTTGGTTATGGTCAGGGCGCGAAGTTTGGTAACTACGACTTGACGACCACGACGGATACTTTTGAAATTGAACATAGAGAAATCACCTTGACGTGGCAGGATAACACTTCGTTGGAATACACTGCAAAAGCGCAAAAGGTCGAGGTTGTTGCTTTGGATAACGTGGTCGTTTCCGAATCGAGCGCAATCTTGAAATCTTTGATTTATGATGGCGCAAAGACCAATGTAGGCGCATATGAAATGACCGCAACCTTGCCCGCAACCAGCAACTATGTATTTGCAGAAGGTGAAACGGGGGTATGCGCATACTCCATCACGCCGAAGGCATTGACGGTTACGGTAGATGATAAAGAGGTTGTTTATACTGGTGCGAATTATGCTGGCGACTTCAAGGTTACGCCTGTCGGCTTAGCTGGCACGGATAAGATTACTGAAGTATTTGTACCTGCTTATACCGGTGCAGAAGCCGCGCGCAACGTAGGTACCTATGAAATCAATGCGGAAAATACAGATGCTGCAACGAAAGCAGGTAACTATACCATTACGATTGTTCCTGGTACGTTGACGATTACCCAGCGTTCCGCTACGGTAAGCGTAAACAACAAAACTACAACGTATGATGCAAACGTTAAAACTGGTTTTGCAATTACCATTTCGGGTAAAGCAAATGCGGACAACGCGGAAGATCTCCTTACGGTAACGAGCTACAAGGGCGCAGGTACGACGGCAGTTAATGCAGGCAGCTATGACGTAGAAGTAGATGCTTACACACCAGGTGAAGAATTTGCAAACTACAGCTTTACCTTTGTAAAGGGTACGCTTACAATCAATAAGAAGCAAATCGCACCTACGTGGGGCACGAGTTCGGTTACCTATGATGGTAACGCACAAACCCTCACGATTGCATCGGTGTCTGGTCTTATCGGTGCCGATACGATAAATATGCTTGGTATTACGTATGCGAACAATACGCAAACGAATGCAGGTAATTATACGGTAACGGCAACCTTGGCTGAAAACAACTACATCTTCGCAGAAGGTCTTTCGACGACGACTACGTTGGCGATTGCACAAAAAGCGTTGACGGTAACGGTTGCAAACGCTACGCATACTTACAATGGTAACGTTTACAGTAGCTTTACTTATACCCACAACGGTTTGGTGAGCACGGATGTAATCGGCGACGTCTTGCAGAGCGTTTCCTACGAAACCTATGCAGCTGGCCAGAAGAAGACTGCGCAGGATGCAGGTACGTACGAAATCCGCTTGTCTTATACCAAAGGCGCGAAGGCGGATAACTACGTAATTACCATAAAGAATGGTACTTTGACGATTAATCAAGCGGAAATTACGCTTACGTGGCCTACGAAGAAGAGCTACGATTCAAATGAAGTATCGGAAGCGGCATTGAAGGCAACGGCTGTTGGCGTAAATGGGGAAAACGTTGCGCTTTCCTACACGGGTTATTCTGCTGCGGAAGGTACGCATACCATTACGGCAAGCACCAGCAATGCAAACTACAAGATTAAAAACCCCACCTTCACTTACACCGTTACGGTTGCAAAGAGCGAAGAAAAAAAATAAAAACAAAATAGGAGAATGCTATGATTTGTGCAAATTGCAAAAAGAAAATAGATGAACCTCTGTTGTTATATAACGGCAGCCTTACCTGTCCTTCGTGTAAAAAACCGTTGACGGCGGTGGAAAACTTCTGTATTACGGAAGAAAACGAGGAATTGTATCGTTTGTCGGAAAATATGTTTTTCCGCGCGTTGACCTCGCAGGATAAGAACAAACAGAGAAAGTATAGATTAAAAGCAGTAGATTATTGTAAGAAAGCGGCGATTGCGGGACATCCGTACGCAATCGTACGCTTGGGCTACTACTACGAAAAAGGCTTGGCGGAACCTTCTTCTAAGAGTGAGTCGGAAAGAGGCTGGCGTATTGCATACGGATTCTATTCTTCCGTATGCTTCTGCGAAGAAGATAAAGAGCTTAAGATTGAATTAAAGCGTATGCCGATTGCTTACCAAAGCAACGAACATTTCCAGGATTTGAGAAAAATTGCGGCGTCCTATCTTTTGGATATGTTGTTGACGACGGACGAAGAATTTGACGCACTTCCTCGTTTCAACTACGCAATTAACCGTAAAAAGGTATTGTCGCAGTTGGGTATCCACGATGATAGAACTCGCGCGTCCGGTCAAGAGAAGAACCGTATGGAAATTCTCGAATCGGTTTTGGAAGGCTGTTTGGAAAAGAAACACGCGCCTTTGTTCGGTTACGTTTGGGTGAAAGCAGGCGAATTATCGCAGTTTATGGAATATAAGACGGACGGCAAAAACTTGTTCGATCGTTTGAAAGCCAAGGGCGTGGAATTTCGCTTTATCGACAGTAATGAAAAGGGTGTAATCGAAGAAAACGGCGACGACGAAAGTTTCCACCGTGTACAAAATATGACACAGGTAGAAGACGATGGTTTTGAACGTCACAACGGCTACCTTGTATTTTACAATGAAAAGAACGGTAAGCGTGTGTTGAAAGGTTCGGCGGTAGCTGCGGTTAAAAAGAGCTTGTACGATGGCTTCGGTTCTCGTTTGAGAAGCTTTATCATTGCTGCAAAATCGGGTTCCCGTGTCTTCTTCGAAGATGATATTCGTCAACACAATAAGGTGAACTTGCTTGGCGGTAACAAAGGCTACGCCGACGCGGTAAACAGCTTGCTCAAGGTCGTGGAAGAGGAGGAATAATCCGGTGCGATATAGTGAGATTATGGAAGTTTGCGATGCAAACAAAATCAAGTACGATAAGGGTATCAAAAAATTGGATGATTGCAATTATCCCAACGATTCTTGTTATGCATTGTCGAAGCAGATTGCCGCATCTTTGGAACGGGCGTTACACGTAGGGTTTCAAAGGGGTTTTGTGCACGTAAAAGATATTATTGGCGAATTGACGGAAATTGCGGCGGTTTTAAATTCGCGAAGAGCAGCGGACAATTTACCTATACACAATAAAAGGGTGCAAACGTTAAAAAAACAAGTAGAAAACATGCACACCGAGACAATTAAGGAGGAAAGTGTTTTGAAAGATACAGTTCAACAGTATATTGATAGCTCGTTAGGCGCAATTTCGTATTTGAAGAAAAAATACGAAAAGAATGGTATGTCAACGGCGGTGTTAAATGAAAGTGAAAAGACTTTCAAGGAAATCAGCTCGTTGATGAGCAAAATTTACGACGATAAGAGCGAGGAAGCAGTAGCAAAGGTAACCCAAATTTGCGATAACATTAAAGAGTGGAGAGCCAGCGCCGCTGCAAACATGTTGCAGGAATCTTCTGTCGCATCGTTGAAGGCTGCTTTAGAGGGCGCCCGTGACTGGACGAAGCTTTATAACACGAAGGCAAAGGCGGCAAAAACGCCCGCGCCCGTTTATGAAGAAGACGATATTGGCTATTATGCAAACTTTGAAGGTCATTTAAGAGATTTCCAATCGTTCAAGGATAACCTTAGCTTAGTAGAAAAAGAAATCGCTGGTAAGTATGAACGTGCGGAAGCGGAAAAAGCTCAAATTACGGAATTGAAGGGTAAAATTTCCGCAATCCATGAAAAGAAAGAAGCTTTGAGATTGGAAAAGAAGAAAATCCGTCGCGACTTAGAAAACGGTGACATCGATGAAGATGAAGCTTACGATAGAGCGCTTGACATCAAAGAGAAAGCAGAAGAACTTGATGAAGAAATCGAAAGCCTTGAAGATCGTATTGAATCGAAAGAGTCTTTGATCGAAAGCATGAAGGACGCTAAAGAAAACTACGTAAACTACTTCAAGGATATTGTTACAAAGGCTGAAAACCATATCGACAACGAACCTGTTTTCGTATCTATTTCCAAGCAAGTAAACTTCTTGACGATGGTAAGAGTATTGCAAGGTATGGGCTCTGAAAAGGATATTCAAGACGTTATCGACGTTAGTAGTGACATTGATACGATTATCCAAATCATCATCGACAAGAGAAACGAAGCTCAAGCACGCCTCAAAAAAGCTGCGCAAGACCAAAGAGATATTCTTAGACGTAAAAGAGAAGAAAAACGTAGAGAAAAAGAAGGCGAAAGGCAGGATAGAAAATCGAAGCTTAGAGATTTGTTGGGTCTTGAAGACGACGAGGAAGAAGAAAAAGAAACTCCCGTTAAAGAAAAGACCAGAAATCGTATGGACATCTTGGACGACGACCTTTAATTATTCAAAAGTATGCCTTTGAAGGCGTGAAATAGGGCTTTGTATTGTAAAAAACACGAAACAGAATGATATATGCGAAGCAGTGTTACACATAAGTAAAACACTGCTTCGCAAAATCAATTTTTTCATTTTCACAGTGTAACGCATAAGAGTAAGGAGGGCGGAGATGCCTTTAGAAAGTAGATTGAGCAAAATGAATATACGCGACCGTCTTGAATTGTTGCAAGACATTTACTTAACGAGTAAAGACGTCGACGAATTGGCGGAAGCATATATGTACCTTTTAGGGGTTTTGAAAAAAAATCAACAGGAAAAGGGATTATACCTCTCCGAGCGGAACTGTGCGGTTGCGACTGAATTGCTGTACAATACGCGCGTAAAAGGACTCTTATTGCAATATTTCAACAATGGATATATGCAAGAGGACGGCGAAGCGCTTTTGTCGTATATTCAATCGAAAATCCCCAATGCGGAGAAAAATGGTTTCTTAGAAACGAAGGCTCGTTTCGTTGCGCTTTCCGCATTTCTTGAAAAGGTAATCAAATCCATGGTGGATATCACCGTGTATTTGGGACAGGTTCAAGACGACGACGGCAACCTTTGCACGATGGAGATAGAACAGCTTCAACAGGCGATTATGAACATTCAGGCGGTGGAAGACAAAATTACTTCCGATCCGTTCAGCGGTGTGGACGTGCTTGGTGAAAACGTTGAGTTGTTCAACCTGAAAGCCAACATCAAGAAGGATATCGCAGTAGAAGTGGAATCGCTTAAAAAAGCGCTTGGCAACGTGCAGGACGCTGAGGCAAAACGCCTTTTGGATAATATGTCAACGCCGTTTAGCGAAGTGTATTCGGGCGGAGAATGCGAGTTTTTCCCCGTATTGCCCCTTCGCAAGGAAACGCGCGCGAACTGTTTGTTCTTATGCAGTCCTTTTTTGAGAGAAGTGCATTTGTACGTAAAGAGCTTTGCGGACGATAACAAGCGTGATTTTGTTGTAATTGAGCCCAACCAGTTTAACGGTAAGAGCGCATCGACCATTCGTTCGATTTTCCAACTGTTAGAACAGCAGGGGAAGGATTGCTTAATCAACGATATCAATGAATACCGCAATTCGGAAAATATAGAAGCGTTCCTTCGTGAAATGATCAATTTTGGGAAACGCGGACACTATATTTTTATCATTGACAGCGTGGGGAAACGCAAATTTTACAATATGGCGTTTGAAATTGCCAAAACGGATGAAAGTTTGTCGATTATGGACGTCAGCTATGCATACTTAACGATGCCTGCATACAGCGATACAATTGAACTGTTTGAGGATAAGGGTATGATTACGGCGGCGGAATATTCGGAAGTTAGACAAAACATGCCGTTTATGGGTTTCTGCGGTTTAAACGATGCAGTTGCCATGTTTGCAAAGAAAAAGGATTGGAAAAAAACGGCGATGAGATGGTCGCTTGACAATAAGCCCATCGCCTTGGAATATTTGGCTAATTTACCCTTGCAGGTGAATTTGATTGACAGCGGTTGGGGGGATTATTCCAATTTAACCCTGACGGTGGAAGAAAAGAAGCGTAGCTTCGATTACGATGATTTGGCAGGGATTAACACCGCAAACCTTCGTAAAATTGTAGATGGTCCGTACAATCTTTTTGAAAAGTGCGGATGTGTCACGGCATACTGCTTGTTGGCGGGCGCAGACAGCGAAGTTTGGAAGACGTTAGACGCGGACGTGCAAAGCGAACGTTTGACCTTGGCAACCCGTTTGGTTATGCGTCTTTTGGACGTAGATATCGAACCGGAGGTAAAGGTTGTACCCAAAGAGGAGTGGACGTTAAAAGGCGCAGGCGGCGTTTGTTGTGACGGCGGTAAGAGAATTGAGTATCGACAGGACTGTATCACCAATTACGATTGGATGGTGGGTACGGTTGTACACGAATGCTTCCATGCCTTCCAGCATAAGGCGGAGCGTGAGTGGAAACGTTGGTACTTTGATGAATTGGGGGTAACCAAAGGGCGTGTAAACGAGTGGGCTTACAACAACGGTTACGACACCCAGGCGAAAAAGTACCGTTATTACTCGATTGACAAAAACAAAACGGCATATATGGTGCAAATTATCGAAAGTGACGCGCGCGCGTTTGAAATTGACTGTGAAAATGCCCGTGTAAAAGTATTTCCTACGATAAAATTCGATTAAAAAGGGGTAGAATTATGCAGATTGACAGCTTTATTGTTGAGTTATTGCATATTGATGATATCAGCAATAACCGTCTATTAGACTTGGACGGCGACGGTACGGCAAAGACCTATTATCTTACTTCGCAAGAGGAAAGCCGATTGCTTACCAACCTTACGATGATTGCAAAAGAACGTTACGGAAAGGTAGGCAATACAATTTTAAGACATTCGGCGTTGGGTGAAGAACAAAGAATCGGTCAAGCGGTAAAATTTTTGGATTGGGAATGCGCAGACGGCACGAAAGACCCGAAAAAGCTGAACAAATACATAGACAGCACTTATAAGGACTTAAAAATGAAAGGGAACAATCCTCTTTTCCTGGGGATTGGCGGTTTGCGTTGGATTGTTTCCAACGGCAAAGGGGAATCGAAAGAAATCGTTTCGCCCATTTTGATTTATCCTATTCGTTTGATTCGTTCAGGCAGCAATACCCCCGTTACCATCGAATTTGTCAGTGACGACGTCTTCGTCAACCCTTGCTTGACAGCAAAGTTGGAAAGTATGTGGGGTAAGGAAGTAGCGAAAGCCTTCCCTCATCCCAACGGTCCTCAAGCGGATTTGTCCGACCCTGTCAATTTGACGGCGCTTGGCGACGGTATCGCATATTTTAATGCAGTAAAGGCATATGCAGAGAAAAATGCCGCTGCAGACGTAAGCGGTAAGACCGTATTTAAATTGGAAGAAGTGGTTGCGATTTCGCAATATAATCATAACGAGCTGTGTAGCTACTATGATATCCGTAAACATCGCGATTTGATTGACAGCAATCCTATGATTGACCGTATTTTCAACGAACGCGCCCCTGCAAAGCAGGCGGATATTACGACCCTTTCTGCGCCCGTGGCAATGATTTTGCCTCGTGACAGTGCGCAGGAAAATATGATTAAACGCATCGTCGCAGGGGAATCGATGATTATCAAAGGCCCCCCTGGAACGGGTAAAACCCAGACGATTGCCAACGTTGTTGCGGCGTTGTTGGCGGCGGATAAAAAAGTGTTGCTCGCTTCGCAAAAAGCGGCGGCGTTGACGGAGGTTTACGGTAAATTACCGACCAAGCTTCAAAAATTTGTGATGCTTTTGGACAGTGAAACGGAAGAGCAGGCTGCAAACCTCAACCCTTCGACGGTGTTGTCCGAGTTGAAGGGCTTGCTTCGTGAAAGAAAGGCATTTGACGACAATGCGCGCGTGCAGGAACGTTATGAAGCGGCAAGAACGGAGTTGAACAAAGCCATTGACTTTTTGGCGCGTTACGTAGAAACGACCTTTACGGACAATCTTGTTGCCGGGGTTAGCTACTTTGAAGCGCTTGACCGTTACTGCAAAAATGATTTGCGCACGATTAAATTTACGGAAGCGTTGCGTGCTTTGCGCTGGACTCGTGAGGAATATGAAGTAACCGTTGAAGCGGTTGAAAAGATCGGCGGGTATTTCGATTTCTTGACGGGAGAAGGAAAGCACTCGATTAAGTTAAGCCCTTGGTATCCCTTGGACGGTATGGATATCAAGGATACGGAAGGCGCGTTAGACGCATACAAGCAGATTGCGGAAGATATCCAAGCCTTGTTAGAGGAAACCAAGGATATGATCGGTTCAAACGACGCTTTGGACGACGTCAGCTTGGCTTGCTTTGTTGCTTGGGTTGAATACGCTTTGTCGATGGCGGAAATGGAACGTATCGCTACGAGCGCGAAAAATACGCCCAGCGTATTCCAAGAAGCACAAAAATTTTTACAGGAATATCTTAACAAGAAAGACAGCAAAAATCTCAAGGCATTCCGTATCCGCTACGAGGGCTTTGACGAGTTGGAAAGCTTAACGAAGAAAATTAACGCTGTCAACCTCGACCCTGCTTTGACGGTAGAGGATTGGAAGCTGTTCTATCAATACAAAGACGCTTTGACGACTTTGACGAGCGAAAAGAACATTACGACCTGTATTAGCTTAGTAAGCCAGCTTACAGGGCAGGAATTGCGTATACAACAGCTGAAAACCACCTTCGGTGAAGTCTTCCGCACCAACCTTGCGGAGAGCGAAAATGAGGCGATTTTGAAGGCGTATGAGCCTTTGTTGAAATACGTGGATACGGACGCAACCGCACCGAAAGCGCTTGACTTCAAGGGTAAGAATGCGGTGAAAGTATTGATGCCTCTTAGCTATTTGAACGACGTATCTTTTGCCGAGCTTTTGAAAGGTGTTGTCGCGTACAATGATTTGCAGGCGGCGGAGAAGGAAAGGGCGAATATTTACGCTTCGTTTAGCCGTATCTTGGGGAGAGAAGCGACGACGGAAGAAGTGCTTGCCTTCCTCATTTACATGAACTATGCACAGCGGTCGGGTAAGGTAAACGGGTACTGGAAACAGTTTATCGAGTTTGCGGATTGCGTAGCGGAATGTGTAGAGCACGCTGCGCGTACAACGGGTGAAAATTACACGCTTGGCGCTTTGCAAGAAGCGTACAAGGCGCATTTGGCATACGATAAGTTCCGTAACCAAGCTCAGCGTTTTATGGAGCTGATACAGCTTGAAAACGGTCAGGATGAAGAAAACATTGCGGATCGTGTTGCGGCGGTTTTGGCTTGGTCAAAGTTTGCGCAAAGCTGCAATTTAGAACAATTGCAAAACCTCATGGAAGGTGCCGCAGAACGTCGTTCTGCTTGCAAAGAAGCGGTTGCACTGGCAAAGAAAATCGGTCAAGCATTGAAGGCGTTTGAGGAAACCTATTTCGAAAACTTGTACAGTGTGAAAAACGTCAACGTTACCTTTAAGGAGTTGAAATTCTTCCTGACGCAGGCAACGGATAGAAACGCTGTGAATGCGGCGGTGCAATTTTTGGCGCGTACGCAAAACGAGGACAACCTTTTGCCCTTGGATACCTTCTTCCGTGGGTTTGAAAATAACCCCGAATGGCGTCAACTTGCGTCGTTTGAGGCGTATTTTGAACACGCTGTGTTTGGGCTTGCAATTAAGGCGTACTCTACCTTGCTTGGCAATGCGAGAAACGGCAGAGGCGCAATGGTGGACAGCGCTTTGGAAAAATGGTGGGAAAAATCCACCGAGCTGGACGAAGCGCAGGTGGATCGCATTGAAAACCTTTGTATGCGCCGTTTAAAACCCGATGATCCCGATTTCGCGTTCTTGGAAGCGGAAAAGGCGAACGCAGGTTCCATTCGTTTGATGTTGAAACAACACGCAGTAGGTTTGATGAAGCTGAAAAAATGTTTCCTGCTCTCCCCGTACTCGGTTAGCGTATTGTTCGGCGGGGAAGAATTCTTCGATTTTGACGTAGTAATTATGGACGAAGCGAGTCAGTTGACCCCGACGGGTGCATTGCCTGCATTGCTGAGAAGTAAGCAATGCGTGTTGGTAGGGGACGAATATCAAATGCCGCCCATCAAACACTTTGCAAGCACGGCTGACCGTATCATCACCAACGACGACGGCGATGAGTTTGCAATGGAAGCGGATTTGTCCATTCTTTCCTTTGCGTTGAAAAACGAGGCCTTTTTGTCCAATCAGTTGACCTGCCATTATCGTAGTGAAACAGAGTCCTTAATTGCATTCTCGCAAAAGAAATACTACCAAGGTATGCGTACTTTCCCTTGCGCAACGCCGAAAAAGGACGGGGTTGGTATCGTAGACGTTTACGTGCCCAACGGCGCGTTGGTAAATGGCAAAAACCAAGCGGAAGCGGCGGCGGTAATCGATTGTTTGCAACGCCATTTTGACAAATATTTTGACGAGGAAACGGGCGTTTTGTCCGAATCGGTCGGTGTGGTAGCATTTGGTGTCGAACAACAACAGGCCATTTTGTCTGCAATCCCTGATGCGCTGAAAAAGAAAATTAAGCGTGCGGAAGAAAGTTTCCCTCATCCGATGAAGGAAAAATTAATCTTCTTCAAGACAATTGAAAAGGTGCAGGGTCAGGAAATCAACCATTTGATTTTGTCGATGACTTACGGTAGAAGAGAAAACGGTGCGATTTACCAGCATTTTGGGGAATTGAACAACGGAAAGCTAGGGCAATGTATCTTCAACGTTGCCGTTACCCGTGCAAAGCGTTCGATTACGGTCATTCACTCGGTAAAAGCGAGCGATTTAGACAGCGAAAGAATTCAATTCATCAAAGAATATCTGTCGATGGCGGAAAACTTCAGCGATGAAAAGAGACAGTTCGTATCGCAAGAGCCTGGCGATGGCTTCCTGCGCAGCGTTGGTAACTTTATCGCTTCGTGCGGTATTTCGGAAGATCGTATCGTGTATAATTACGGCGTAACCGAGGATTCCGTTCGTATCCCCATTGCCATTCTTTCCGAAGATAAGGAAAGGGCGTTGATGGGTATTTGGTGCGAGTGGATGCTTGCGAAGAAAACCGAGTATTTGGATTACAACGCAAGATACTTCAATACCTTACGCTATCGTGGTTGGAAATTGTATCGTGCGTTCGCACACGATTGGATTGACAACACCGTAGCGGAACAGGATAGACTGCGCGCGTTTATTATGGAAAACTTAAACCGTTAAATCGGGCGTTTTATAAAAAAGATATATATAAGGAGAAAAAAATATTATGCAACAACAGGCACAACAAAAAAACAAACCAGTAAATTCTATTGAAGCGGCTTTGGAAGCGGAAAAGATGAAGCGTGAAAAAGAACGCAAAGAACAACACTTTGAAGAAGGCTTAAGCAAGCTTGTTGACAAAGTTATTGAAGAAGAGCTCAAGGCACAGCAAAACCAAGGCCAGCAAACGATTATCGGTGAGGTTTTGATGACTTTCCTTGACGTTGCTTTGGAAATGAAAGAAATGATGAAGACGATGCAAGCGATTAACGTTGCAATGGAATGTCTTGGCGATGCAATCGGCTTCTTGGATCAGGCGTTGGAATTTGACAATCAGTTGATTTCGAACAGCTTGGAGGTTAAGTACGGCTTCTTCCAGAGATGGAAACAAAAGCAACAGCAAAAGAAAGCGATGAAAAACAACATGCACCGTATGGAAATGGTGGTACAAAGCATCACCATGAAATACCAAATGGCAACGTCCATGATGGATATGTTCGGTAGCATGAATACCAAGTTGCATAAGATGATGAACCTTCGTATGGAAAAGCGTAAGAAGGCTAAGAAAGTAGAAACAACGGTTTCCTCTAATGCAGACAGCCCTGCAAGAAAGATGATTGCAGAAGCAATGGCAAGCCGTGGTTTAACGCCTACGACGGCTCCTTCCGGCCCTGTAACTGCACCTGGTGGCAATAACAGCGACGACAAAAGCGATATTTTGGATTGATAAAAGAGGTGTATTATGGCGGGAATTGGTAGAAAAAAGCCTTCGGAAGCCAACAACGATATGTCGTTGGATGAGTTGAAAGCGCAAGAGCAAGAGGTCAGCAATAAGATACGAGGCTTGCTTGCTGGGCGTAAAGATAAAAACGACATCCCCCGTGAAGAAAAAGGGGAATTGCGTTTACACTATTCGAGATTGGCGCAAATTGCCAAAGCAATTGCAGGACGCAGTACGGATGGTGACGAACAAGAAAAATATGAAACCATGTTCAAAAAGGCGAGTGCGAAAGCGGAAATGTATGGTTCCGTTATTAAGAGCACGCCTGCAAAGACCACGATGGACGACATTAAGGGGCAGGAAGAAACCAAGCGTGTTGTTACCAGCTTTGCGTTCATGGCGGGTAACCCTCACCTTTTGGAACATTACAAAATGGGCGGTGGCTTAGGTCTTTTGATGTACGGCGCACCCGGTACTGGTAAAACGATGTTTGCGGAAGCAATTGCAAACGTTATGGATTTGCCCTTGTTCATCGTAACCCCTGCGGACGTATTCAAATCGTACGTTGGTGAATCGGAACAAGCAGTTAAGCAAATTTTCCAGGAAATCGACGCATGTCCTAACGGGGCAATTTTGTTCATTGACGAATGTGAATCCATCTTCAGCCGTCGTTCGTCTGATGCAAAGGATTACAAGGCTGCAGTTACGACCGAATTGTTGCAGCGTATGAACGGTTTTGGCGTAAACGGTGCAAAGCGTGTTATGATCGGTGCAACCAACCGTCCCGACCAAATCGACCCTGCATACCTTCGTTATAAGCGTTTCTCGCACATGGTACACGTAACGCCCCCCGATATGCCCGCAAAGAGAGCTATTATCGAATCTCGTTTGAAGGGGATTGAATTGGACGGCATCACGGTAGATGAAGTAGCGGAAATGACCAAGGGCGAACGCATCGTTATGACGGACATCGGTGAAAAGGTAGAGGTTGCGGGCTATTACTCCGCGGCTGATATTTGCGGTGCCGTAGAAGAAGCTTGTCGTTTGGCGTTGGAAAAGTTGGAAGAAACGCACTCCACCCAGCCTATTCCTTTGACGCGTGAAATGTTTGAAAAGGCATTTAAGAAAATCGGCCCTAGTATTTCGAAAGAAGTATTGGATACCTACAACAATTTCCGTAGAGGGGACTAAAAAAATATTTTCACAATATAAAATGGCGAAAGGGGATATTGCGGTAAATTGCCGTAATATTCCCTCTTTTTTTTATAAAGGACGAAACTATTTTTCGATACGCTCTTGACAAGCGTATACATATTTGATAAAATATAAATATACTGGGGCGGTATGGCACGCTCCTGTGTTTATACAAAATAAAAATAATAAAGTTTTTTAGTTTTAAGGAGGAAAACTTATGGCAGAATCTAGACTCATCGGGAGCTATCCCGTAATCGGTATTAGACCCACTATCGATGGTAGAAGAGGTCCTTTGAAGGTGCGCGAATCTCTTGAAGTGCAAACCATGAATATGGCAAAACGCGCGGCGGAATTGATTACGAAAAACGTATTCTACTCCAACGGCGAACCTGTAAAGGTTGTTATTGCGGACACCACCATCGGTCGTGTTGCAGAAGCGGCAGCTTGCGCGGATAAATTCAAAAAAGAAGGCGTTGACATTACCCTTACCGTTACCCCTTGCTGGTGCTACGGTAGTGAAACGATGGATATGGACCCCATGACCATCAAGGCAGTTTGGGGCTTTAACGGTACCGAACGTCCTGGCGCAGTTTACCTTGCGGCAGTTCTCGCAGGTCATGCACAAAAGGGTTTGCCCGCATTTGGTATTTACGGTCACGACGTTCAGGATTTGGACGATACGACCATCCCCGCAGACGTTTCTGAAAAGATTTTGCGTTTTGCGCGCGCAGCGGTTGCGGTAGCTACGATGCGTGGTAAGTCCTACCTTCAAATCGGTTCGATTTGTATGGGTATCGCAGGTTCGATCGTAAACGTAGAAATGTTTGAAGAATACCTTGGTATGCGTGTAGAATCGGTAGACGAAGTAGAAATTATCCGTCGTATGACCGAAGGCGTTTACGATGAAAAGGAATACGAAAAGGCACTTGCTTGGATTAAAGCAAAATGCAATTCTGACTTCGATAAGAACCCCGAAGAATTGCAAAGAACCCCCGAACAAAAGGCAAAGGATTGGGAATTTACGGCAAAAATGGCTTGTATCATCAAGGATTTGATGAATGGCAACCCCAACCTTCCCGCTGGCTGTGAAGAAGAAATGGTAGGGCACAATGCAATTGCGGCAGGTTTCCAAGGTCAAAGACAGTGGACGGACTTCTACCCCAACTGTGACTTCCCTGAATCGATTTTGAACTCCTCCTTCGACTGGAACGGCGCAAGAGAACCTTACGTTCTTGCAACGGAAAACGATACCTTGAACGGCGTTTCCATGTTGTTTATGAAATTATTGACGGGTAGAGCACAAATCTTCGCGGACGTAAGAACGTACTGGTCGGGCGAAGCGATTAAGCGCGTTACCGATTATGAAATCGAAGGTAAAGCAAAAGAAGCGAACGGTTTCATCCACCTTATCAACTCCGGCGCGGCTTGCGTGGATGCTTGTGGGGAAGTAAAGGATGAAAACGGCAACGCTGTGATGAAGCAGTGGTGGAATATGACGGATGCGGATATTGACGCTTGCATGAAAGCAACGACCTGGCCGTATGCTGACCTTGGTTACTTCCGTGGCGGCGGTTATTCTTCCCGTTTCGTTACCCGTGCGGAAATGCCTTGCACGATGATTCGTTTGAATATGGTAAAAGGTCTTGGTCCCGTAATGCAAATTGCGGAAGGTTGGACGGTCGCTGTACCCGACGAAGTTACCCATAAGCTTTGGAAGAGAACGGACTACACCTGGCCTTGCACTTGGTTTGCTCCTCGTTGCGACGGCAAGGAAGGCAGCCCCTTCAAGACGGCATACGAAGTTATGAACAACTGGGGTGCTAACCACGGTGCGATTTCCTATGGTCATATCGGTGCTGACCTTATCACCATGTGTTCGATGCTCCGTATCCCCGTATGTATGCACAACGTACCCGAGGATGATATCTATCGTCCCGCTGCTTGGAATGCATTCGGTATGGATAAGGAAGGGCAGGACTATCGTGCGTGCCAGGCTTACGGCCCCATGTACAAGAACATTAAGTAAGCGTATATATACTTCGTATTTCTGTGTCGCAGGTGCGCTTTTCTAGGTCACGTACGCTTATGTACGATCCCGTCGAAAATGCTCCTGCTCCTTGAACTACTCGCATCTCTACGCTTACAGTTTCGTACTGTATCGGTGCGACTAAGAGAAAAATAAGGATAAAAAAGACTAACGAGAAGACTCGTTAGTCTTTTTATTGTTAAGTATCATTTTCATCTTGAAGATAAGTTGTAAGACTGTTTGCAAATTTTTTGGTCTCTTCATAATTACTATAATCGATAGTAGTGGATAATTGTCCAAATATATAATTAACTTGCATATATTTTAATTCAAAGTTAAGAGGATTGTGTTCGGGAAGTAAGCCGCCTCTAAAACTTCTACTGCCATCAGCATTTGTAACGCTCCAGTCACATGCAATTATGGGAGCATCGGGGATAGGGTTGTAACTATAATACTCATGGATAGGATTCTTTGTTCTTTCGTGTACAACAACACTAAAAGGATAGATTGTGTCATTGAAACAAAGTGAGAGAGCTTGGGGGTTATATGCACCAATAAAGACCTTAGCTTCGGGGCCTTCAACGAATGCTAAAATGGTTTTGGGAAATACATAAAAGACGAAACCTCTTCTTTTTGTTCGAGCAAAGCGCAGTATTAAAGGTTTGCAAAGGCATTTAATATGATATTTTTGGAAGGGCTTTTTGCTGATGTTATCAATCTTAAACTTAGAATTTTTACATTTATTTATGGCGTTGGATTTGAGTGTGTTTTCATAAGAGATGCGGATTTTCTTAAGTTTTTCATCTTTACTACCGATTTCTACTACGCCCTGTTTTGCTAGGATTTTTTTTGTTAATTCTTCGTCTAAAAGGTGGGGTAGATTTATCTTGATTTGGCAATTTTTTCTATTATAATATCCTAAAACCCAAATAAGATATACAATGGGCAATAATGGTAGGATGTATTTCAGTATAAATATTATGGGGATTAAAACAATTACCAAAAGTAAGAGGGGAAAAGATGTGTAATTTGTTTGTTTGCTCATGGGTGTCTCCTTAAATATAAAAAAGTGCGCCAACCGAAGCTAGCGCACCGAAAAGCGCAAACTCCGATTGTCGCCAAACAAATTTCAAGCATACGAAAGGACGCCCTAACACAATAACCTGATGGAATTTGCGATTTTACCAAATTCATATGGTTATTGTGTATAACAAAAGAAAGGATAATTTCCCTATTAAAAGAAAATGTCCCTGCGCGTGCTTATGGAATTTGTTTGGCATAAATAGTATAACACATCTTTTAATTTTTATCAAGTAGTTTTACGAAAATAAAGTAGCGAGCTAAACGAAAAGGCGAAAGCATAGCTTTTTGTTTTAGAAACACTTGCAAAAACACGGTTGGCGTGTTATAATAGAAAGGTGAGGTAAACAAATTATGAAATATATAGAATTGACCATTCATACAACCACGGAAGCGAGTGAAATCATTTCCGATATCATGTGGAATTACACCGACTACGGCGTGACGATTTGCGACCGTGCGGATATTATTGCCCTGCAAACGGCAAAGGAAAGTACCTTTTGGGATTATATGGACGATGATTTGACCGCGGACAAGCCCTCGGACGTGCTGGTAAAATGCTACGTTGCAGAGGATGTTGCAGGGGAAATTGTAGGCGCAATTTTGCGTGATATTTCCGACGCAAAAGAGCGTAGTGAAGGCTTTATTCCTTTCGGTACGTTGGAAGATACCAAGCGTTTGGTGGATGGTGATGATTGGATTGACGTGTGGAAAAAACACTTCCGTCCCATTCATTTGGGTGCGATTGTTGTCGTGCCGGAATGGATTGAATACACACCTGCCCCCCACGAACAGGTGGTTTTGCTCGATAGCAACATGGCGTTTGGTACGGGCGAACACGAAACGACCTCAATGTGCGTAGAGTTGATGCAGGAATATATCACGCCTTCGTCCGTATGTATCGACGTAGGCTGTGGCAGTGGTATTTTGGGTATCTCCGCCATCAAACTCGGCGCAGGAAAGGCATACCTTACCGACATTGACCCGATTGCGGTGGAAAGCTCGCTTCACAATGCCGAATTGAACGGCGTTGCGGATAAAACGGTGGTGGCGCACTCGAACCTGCTGGAAAATACCGAGGTGCAGGGGGATATTATGATGGCGAACATCACGGGTGAAGTGCTGAAGATGCTTGCGCCCTCCATCCCGAAAAACTTAAAAAAGGACGGGGTACTGATTTTGAGCGGTATCATTGAAAGCCGCCTTGCGATGGTTAAGGAAGCCTACGAAGCTGTGGGCATGAAAGTAGTGTTTGAAAAGCGTAAGGGGGAGTGGTTCGCCCTCGTCCTCAAACATAACTAACGCACGCGTATATACTGCGCAATACGGCGTTGTCGCTCGGTCACGTACTACTTGTACGCTCCCTCGCTTCGCCTTGTCTTGCTTGCATCTCCGCGTGCTTTACGGGTGAAAGCGGCTCTTAATTGGCGCGCGTATATACATTATAAAACAAAATTTACTAAATAGGAAGTACCATGTCTGCGTTGAAACGTTTTTTTGTGGAAAAAATTGAAGATACAGTCGAGCTTGTTGGAGAGGAATTTGAACACGCAAAAAACGTGTTGCGTCTTTCAAACGGCGATGAGGTAATTTTACTGGATAACAGCGGTAACGAATATACCGCTGTGATTGCCGCTGTCGAAAAGAAACGTATGCTTTTGAACGTGGTGCGCTGTGAAGTGGGTACGCGCGAGGCAAACGCGGACGTGTGCCTCTTATTTGGCTACTTAAAAAATGCGGATAAAAACGAATTTATCGTGCAAAAGGCGGTAGAGCTTGGGGTGAAGCGTATCGGCGTATTCTCGTCCGAATATTCTTCCGCGTATATGAACGCAAACAAGTTAGAACGCTTAAACAAGGTATCGAAAGAAGCGGCGAAGCAATGTTTGCGTGCAACTGCCCCCGAGGTGGTGTACTTTGACAAGTTTGAGGGTGCGTTGAACTTTGCGGAACCTTACGAAAATAAACTTTTTGCCTGCGAATTTGCAACGGAGAGCAAATGTGATATCTCTACTTTGCAGGGTAGTGTTGCCATCGTAATCGGCAGTGAGGGTGGTTTTTCTCGTGAGGAAGAAGTGCTTGCCAACGACAAAGGCTTTGCGTCCGTAACGCTTGGGAAGCGTATTTTGCGCGCAGAAACGGCGGCGGTGGCTTTGACAAGCGTCGTAATGTTTTCTTTGGGAGAATTGCGATGAGGGCGGTGGTTTATACCCTCGGCTGTAAGGTCAACGACGTGGAAAGCGGTTCGATTATCCGTGGTTTAGAGGGGCTTGGTTATGAGGTATCGCGGGAGTTGGTGGAGGCGGATTTGTACGTAATCAACACCTGCGCTGTAACGGCGGAAGCGGAGCGAAAAAGCCGTCAAACGGTGGGGAAAGCGATCAAGTGCAATCCGAACGCAAAAATCATTGTATGCGGTTGCGCATCAGAGAAATCCCCGACGGCATTTTTGGAAAAAGGGCATACCGTGTATGCGGTGACGGGCGCACAACGCAAAAATAAGGTGCTTGAAATTGTGTCCGAGGGCTTGGAAAAAGAGGGGAAAGGGATATGTCTTGAGGTGGAAAAATCTTACGAGGAAATGCCTTTGCCTGAATGTTTAAAGACCCGTAATTTTGTCAAAATTCAAGACGGCTGCAATCGGTTTTGTTCCTATTGCGTGATTCCTTATTTGCGAGGCAGAAGCCGATCCCGCCTTATGGAAAGCGCGGCGGAAGAAATTTTACAAAGCACCGCGCAGGAAACGGTGGTGACGGGGATTGACGTGTCCGAATATAAGGACGAGAATGGTCGGGACCTCGCCGATTTAATGCTTGCGGTTAAGGACGCAAATACCCGTATCCGTTTAGGCTCGTTAGAGGTTAGCTTGATTACGTCAAGATTTTTGGCGGCGTTGAAGGAAGTAAAACGGTTTGCGCCGCAATTCCACCTTTCCTTGCAAAGCGGCTCCGATAAGGTGTTAAAATCGATGAACAGGCATTATACGCGCGCGGAATATTTGGAAAAATGCCGTATGATTTACGAGGTATTCCCCGATGCGGCGATTACCACCGATATCATTGTGGGATTCCCCACGGAAACGGAAGAGGATTTTGCCGATTCCCTGCGTATTGTGGAAGAGGCAGGGTTTGCGCAAGTCCACGCCTTTCCCTATTCTCCTCGTGAGGGTACAAACGCTTACAAGCGGTATAAGGAATTTCCTTTCGCGGTGAAAAAAGAGCGTGTAGAGCGTTTGATAGAAAAAGGCGCGGAAGAGAAGAAAAAGTATATGCGACGTTTTATCGGGAAGATAGTGGAATTGGTACCCGAAAACTGTTTTGACGGTTTTACCGAAGGCTATTCGGAGAACTATATGCGCGTGTACGTGGAAGGGGAAATGGAAAAACACCCCACCCAGGTATGCGTTGAAGGCTTATTTAAAGACGGCGTGCTTGCGCGTAGAATAGAAAAATAAGGAGAATATAAGATGGAAAACTGTATTTTTTGTAAAATTATAGCAGGGGAAATTCCTTCCCCCAGATTGTACGAGGACGACAAGATGATCGTAATCCGCGATATCGAGCCGAAGGCAAAGTTGCATTATTTGTGCCTTCCGAAGATGCATTTTGCGTACTTGTCCGAGATGGACGAGGTAGGTGCGGATGCGGTAAAACATATTTTTCAAACCATCCCCACCCTTGAAAAAGAGCTTGGTTTGGAAGGCGGTTATCGTGTAATCATCAATCAAGGTGAAAACGGTGGTCAGGCGGTACATCATTTGCACGTGCATTTGTTAGGCGGTGAAAAGTTGAAGGATTTTTGATTTTTCCGTATAAAGTAAAATAAGTTTGGCAATAATCCCTTTCGCAAGGACGGCTTGCGGGAGGGATTATTTTGTTTTTCTATCGTTTGAAAAATGTTATATGCGTTGCGCTTGCCGTGCTATTTTGTTTATTTTTTGCGGTGGGGGTCAAGGCGGTAAATATCACCCGTCTTGCGGATATCGAAGGTAGGCGCATTTACTTTTTAGACAGCGCATCCTCGCAAGGCTTGCGAAAAGAGAGCTTAACCGTGTCCGATTTGACGAGGGTAAAAGGGGAATGTGTTTTTACGGAAATTTCCGCATATGAAGGGGGCAGGTATTTGTCGAATGAGGAAATCGCGGTAGAAATTGCTACCCGCTACGGGGCGGAAATTCTTATCAAGGAAGAGGTGGACGGTATCATTTCCTATTATGCTTATACACCGCGTTGGCAGGATGGTTTGTATATAAGCGGTAAGAAAATCAACCTGCATATTGCCATAAGGGAAGAAAATTTGGCGGTGGGTACGCCGATTATTTTCGACGGTTTTTAAGGGATTTGCTTTTTTTGGGTATAAAACGTTAAAAAGCCGTCAATCCTTTACATACAAAACAATTTTTCGGAGGATTGAAAGAATGAACGAACAAAACGGAAGCGAGAAGAAAAAGGGCGTGCCTATGACCAAGGAAAAGAAATTTTACCTTTTTACCGCCATTGGGTGCGCATTGACGTTGACGGGTATCATTTTACTGGCGGTATTGTTGCCGAGTAAAACGGTGGACGAGCCGACCTTAAACGCCCCTCAAAATTCGGTGCAGGAAGATGAAAATTTAGAGGTGGGCGGTGATGAGGACAGCACGACGAACGAGCCTGTCGTAAACACCCCCGTAGGGATGATGATGCCCTTGGAAACGGTGTCGATTGCCAACGATTACGGATTTTACCACAATAAGACCTTGAACAATTACTACGAGCACAAAGGTGTGGATTTCTCTGCGGAAGTGGGTACGGAAGTGCTTGCGGTGCAGGACGGTGTGATTGAAAGCATCTACAAGGACGACGTTTTGACAGGTACGGAAATCACGGTGAACCACGGCGACGGCGTGAAGACGGTGTATCGTTTTGTGACGGTAAACGAGGATTTGAAGGTGGGAACGAGCGTAAAGCGCGGGGATTGCATTGCAACGGTTGCGGAAGCAACGGGGGATGAATACAAGGACGGCGCGCATCTGCATTTCGAAATCCAAAAGAATGGGAAAGTGGTTGACCCTGCCGCCTATTTAACGTTTGAAGAAAAGTAAGAAAAAAAGCTCTGCGACTAGCAGAGCTTTTTTTATGAAACTATTGACAAACGTAGAAAATTGTAGTAAGATAAGGACAATAAACTTTTACGAAGGAGGAAAATATGAGTAAAAAAAGTTTGTTGTATATCGGTGCAGGCGTGCTGTTGATGTTGATGGCTGTATTGACTTTTGTGGAGGGGGCGCTTGTTTTTTCAAGTACAATGGATTGGCGTTTTGAAAAAGCAGAATTGTCTTTCAGAGTATTTAAAGATTCTGGATACCTTCGCTACTATATGCAAGAAGTAATGGACTTTAAGGCTTGGATAGAGATTGTCCTGCTGGCGCTTGCTGGGCTTTTGTTGGTTGCAAAGGCGTTTGTACCTGACTTTATTCCTGATATTGCTTTGGTAGGGGCGTTTGGCTTATTGGCTGTTTTAGCCTTTTTCCCGTTTATAAAAAGTTTCATTAATATTTTTAGTACCGATAAAATGGAAAAGTTTAACAACACGTTGGGTATGTTGGCATGGGCGTTGATGGATGGTTTAACCTTGGCGGCGTTTGGTTGTATGGCAGCGATTATCCTTTTAAAGAGTAACTTTGGAAGATTTTTCTTTGTTCCTGCGGGGGTAGCGGCACTCAATGCTGGGTTGACATTCTTGGCAAATATAACGGGAATGTTCAACATGAATCCTTTATTTTTAGCAATCAATGAATTGCCGTACGTTACTCAATGGGCTTTTGGTGCAAGTTTTGCATTTTTCTTATTTGACTGCGTTTTGGTGGCGGCATTGTTTGCGGCAGGTATGGCAAACAACGAAGAATAATTTTTACATAATAAAAAGCCCTGCGCTTGCAGGGCTTTTTTTTACGTGTTTTTCACACGAAAGGATGTTCTACACGAATCACACAGAAGCAATTTTCACGGTGCTTTGCAATTTCTTCCTTGACCGCCTTTTCCGCTTCCTCGGCGCATTGTTTGCAATCTGCGGGCATTACCAAATCAAAAATCAAATTCACGTTCGTTTCCCCGATGGTCATACGGAAATCGTGTAAACTGTACGATGGGTCAACCGCTTTTACTGCGTTTACCGCAATCTCGTGCATTTCATTGACGAGGGGGTCGTTCATTACGATGGGGTCAAGATGAACGGTGACGATACAGCCGAATTTTTGGTGCATATCCCGCTCTAACTGGTCCACCTCTTCGTGCGCTACGTTGATGTCGGAGTCAGCAGGCACTTCCGCATGGAAGGAAACGATTTGCCGACCGGGACCGTAATCGTGTACCATAACGTCGTGGATACCGATTACGTTGGGGTATGCTTTTACAAAATTGTAAATATCATCGATAAATTCTTTGGACGGGGGCGAGCCAAGCAACAGGTCGATGGTTTCCTTGGCGGCTTTGATGCCTGTAAAGAGGATAAACGCCGCAACCAATACGCCTGCGTAGCCGTCAATACCGATATTCCAAACACGCGCAATAACTGCGGAGACGAGTACCAGGGTAGTCGCGACGCAATCGCAAAGGCTGTCGAAGCCCGATGCTTTGATGGCGGAAGAGGAAATGGTTTTGCCGATTTTGCTATAAAAGAAGAACAGCCAAAGCTTTACAAAAATTGCCACACCTAAAATAATCAAGGTGACGTTGCCGACGTTGGGCAGGGAAGGGTTGGTGATTTTGTCGATGGACGAAGTCAACAGCTCGAACCCGACCAAAATAATCAACATATCCACAATAAAGCCTGTGACGTACTCTAAACGACCGTGGCCCAAGGGGTGTTCCTTATCCACGGGCTTGTTGGACAAGCGGAAACCGATGAGGGCGATGATGGAAGAGCCTGCGTCGGAAATGTTGTTGAATGCGTCCGCAATAATTGCCACCGAGCCTGCCAAAATACCCAAAACGAGCTTTCCTGCAAATAAAAGAACGTTGAGCAGTATCCCCGTAAAGCCTGCAAGGGAAGCATATTTCCCTCGTACAGCAGGTTGGTTGGGGTCTTGATTTTTACCGACGAATAAACGAATGAGAAAATTTGTCATAAAATACCTTTCCACATGATACTATATGCGTATATATGTATGCGTGATACTTTATTATTATACGGCAGGTTGGGTGCCTTGTCAAGAAAAAGTGAAAGGAAGGGGGATAAAACGCTTTTATTTTTTTGTAAAATATGGTAAAATGGAAAAGTAAAAAAACCTAGGAGATAGGATATGGATTGGATTAACAGTATTTGGGTGGCGATTCCTGCCCTTTTAATTGGTTTCGTGTTCTTGGTAAAAGGGGCGGATTGGTTTGTGGACGGCGCGGCAGGTATTGCGGCTAAATTGCGCGTACCTACCTTGATTATCGGGCTTACCATCGTATCGTTCGGTACAGCGGCGCCTGAGCTTGCAACGTCGATTATTTCTTCGGCACAAGGGAGCGGTGATATCGCCATCGGCAACGTTTTGGGCAGTAATATCACAAACATTTTGTTGATTTTGGGCTTGGCGGCGGTAATTTGCCCCTTGGCGGTGCAAAAAAGCGCGAGAAAATTTGACCTGCCCGTGTTGCTTGGTACAAGCGTGCTTGTCTTGTTGCTTGGCGGTATCGATGGAAAGCTGAGTATGCTGGACGGATGGATTATGTTTATTTTGTCCTTGGCGTACATGGTATTTTTGATTGTGTTTGCCGTTCGCGAAAGCAAAAAGCAACCGAAGTTTGAGGGGATTGACACTTCTCACCCGATTGCAGTCTTTGAAGAAGGGGAAGAAAAAGAGCCTTCCACGAAATTTGGCGCGTGGTATGAAAAGATGAAGGCGTTTTCCTGGTTTTTGGTGACGATTACCGTGGTTGGGTTGGCGCTCGTTGTTGTAGGCGCGTTGTTTGGCGTTATCCCTGCGGCGAAGGTGATTGCAAGCAAGCTTGGTATCCCTGAAAACGTTATCGGTTTGACGGTGGTGGCCATCGGTACGTCCTTACCCGAACTCGTAACCTGTGTGGTAGCGGCAAAGAAGGGGGAAACGGATATTGCGGTGGGCGACATCATCGGCAGTAACGTATTCAACGTGCTTCGTACGCTTGGTTTGTCGACGGCGATTTTACCGCTTGCGTTCCATTCTTCCTTTATCGTGGATGGTTTGATTGCGCTTGGCGCGGCGGCATTGTTGGCTGTATTTGGGTATATGAAGGACCACAAAGTGAAACGTTGGGGCGGTATCGTGATGTTGGCGTGTTTTGTGGCATACTACGTATATTTGTTCGCTACGCAGTTGTAAAAATATCTTGTAAAAAATAAAAAAACTTTCTCAAAGCTATGCAAAAATGCTTGCCAAAGGGGAAGAAAACGTATATAATATACCATGACTTCGAGCGTTCCGCTGCCTTTTTATTTGGGCGTGATGAGGAATCACGCAGCGGGTTATGAACGTTTCGTAAATTACGGAGGTAAAGTCTAAAATGAAAGGAATTATTGAAGCTATCAACGCTGAAAGCATGAAGGCTGAAGTTCCCGCATTCAACGTAGGTGACACGGTTAAGGTTGGCTACAAGATTATCGAAGGCGGCAAGGAACGTATTCAGAACTTCGAAGGCGTCGTAATCGCAAAGAAAAACGGCGGCATTTCCGAAACTTTCACCGTACGCCACATTTCTTACGGCGTAGGCGTAGAAAAAACCTATCCTCTTCATTCGCCCAAAATCGCTTCCATCACGGTTGTTAGAAAGGGTAAAGTTAGAAGAGCGAAGTTGTACTACTTGCGTGGTCTTACCGGTAAAGCAGCGAAAGTTAAGGAAAAAATTTAATCGGATAGAAAATACCGAAAAGGATGAGTTCTCCCAAAGTCAAGGGGGAACTTATTTTTTTGCAAGATGATCTTGCAGCCAGTCTTAGAGTGTTATCTTTTGTTTCTATAGTTTGTTTCGTATATCACTTGGCAGTGTGGGTTAATTATAAGTAGGGGTAAAAAGTGAAATTACGCTTATGGCGTAGTGAAATTTTTGTGTTCCGCTGGAGTAAAATAAAAACGGGGAGCAATCAAGGAGACCGACTTCCTCAAGTGGTTCGGCAACACCGC